>NZ_JAFMOZ010000131.1:0-129262 GCF_019049615.1 Rahnella sp. BCC 1045
AAAGTTCGATTTGCTTAAACACGTTAAGCGGTGCTCAAAGTTTACTTTCGTAATAATTCAACTAAATGAATTACTGCTTGGTCACTCTAAGACTTGATATTTTTTGCCACCGAAGTGGCTGATATCGTCTTGTGAGTGCCCACACAGATTGTCTGATAAATTGTTAAAGAGCAGTGAGTTACGCGCTTTCGCTTGCTAACTCGAGGTGGCGCATATTACGCTTTCCTCATTCAGTGTCAACCGTTTATTTCATCCGGTTGCCGCTGTTTTTAATCTTTCCGACCCGGTCACTTCGTGATGTTGTTCACGTTGTTCCCTGTCGATGGAGCGGCATTATAGGGAGTTCGATTTTAATGGCAAGCGAATAAATACAGTTTTATTTCGTTTGCCGTTTTTTTATCCAAAGACAGTTATTTTTGCGCTTTTGCTATAAAGGAAGGCAATGCAGCAAAGCTTTCCAGTACGGCGTCGGCTGCACTTTCACCCTGTTCGGTAACCGGCTTGCCGGTGCGTACTAAAATCTTATGGCCGACACCCGCCGCCGCAGCTGCCTGCATGTCTTCGAGTTTATCGCCCACCATATAAGATGAAGCCATATCAATATTGAGTTCCTCTTTGGCTGTCATAAACATACCTGGCAGAGGCTTACGGCAATCGCAAACCTGAGTAAACTCTTTAACGGTACCTTCGGGATGATGCGGGCAGAAATAGATGCCGTCGAGATCGACGCCTCTGTCGGCAAGCGACCAGTCCATCCACTCCGTCAGCGTCATAAACTGATCTTCGGTAAACTTGCCGCGTGCGATACCGGACTGATTGGTAACTAATACCAATAAGAAGCCCATCTCTTTGAGTTTAAGGCAGGCATCAATAACACCATCGATAAACTGGAAATCATCGATTTCATGTACATAGCCGTGATCGACATTCAAAGTCCCATCACGGTCAAGAAAGATTGCTGAAACTGGTTGTGCCACGAATTTGCTCCTGATGGCGGGTTAACGGCATCAGTATCGCATGTTTTCACTGCTCGTGAGAACGCTAACCTGGTTGACTTAGACGTCTAGACGCCTTAGCATCCACGACATGCTTCGGGGAAGTGCTCCCGCAGAGTTAATTTCACCACGTCACGGCAAAAAGACAGAATAAAAAAAATATGATTAAACTTTCAAACATCACCAAGGTTTTCCAGCAGGGTTCGCGCCAGATCGTCGCGCTCTCTGACGTGAGTCTTCACGTCCCTGCCGGGCAAATTTATGGCGTAATCGGCTCATCTGGCGCGGGGAAAAGTACATTAATCCGCTGCGTCAATTTGCTGGAACGTCCGACCAAAGGCCAGGTACTGGTTGATGGTCAGGATTTGATGTCCTTCTCCGAGAAAGCGCTGACCCGCGCACGCCGACAGATTGGTATGATTTTTCAGCACTTTAATTTGCTGTCGTCACGTACTGTCTTTGGCAATGTGGCACTGCCGCTGGAGCTGGATAACCTTTCTTCTGCAGAAATCAAAAAACGTGTTTCCGAGTTGCTGAGCCTTGTGGGCCTGGAAGATAAACATGATGCTTACCCGGCCAATCTTTCCGGCGGTCAAAAACAGCGTGTGGCGATTGCGCGCGCTCTGGCCAGCAATCCTAAAGTCTTGTTGTGCGATGAAGCGACCAGTGCTCTTGACCCGGCGACCACCCGCGCAATTCTTGAATTGCTGAAAGATATCAACCGTCGCCTTGGATTAACTATTTTGTTGATCACGCACGAGATGGATGTCGTTAAGCGCATTTGCGATCAGGTTGCGGTGATCAGCGATGGCAAATTAATCGAGCAGGATAAAGTGAGTGAGATGTTCTCACACCCTAAAACCCCGCTGGCGCAGCAGTTTATTCAGTCAACGCTGCACCTGGATGTCCCGGAAGATTACGCCGTACGTCTGGTTCCTGAACCTGAAGCCGGTCGGGTACCTTTGTTACGTCTGGAATTCACCGGCCAGTCCGTTGATGCGCCTTTGCTTTCAGAGGCCGTGCGCCGTTTCGACGTAAACAATAATATTATCAGTGCTCAGATGGATTATGCCGGCGGCGTGAAGTTCGGGATTATGCTGACAGAAATGCACGGTGCAGAAGAAAACACTCAGGCAGCAATTCAGTTCCTGCATGAAAATCAGGTAAAAGTAGAGGTACTCGGTTATGTCTGAGCCAATGATGTGGTTAATGGGTCGGGGGATTTGGGAAACTGTCATCATGACACTGACCTCTGGCTTCTTCGGTTTCGTTCTGGGTCTGCCTTTTGGCGTGCTGCTTTACGTCACCCGTCCGGGGCAGATTGCAGAGAACAAAAACGTCTATCGCGTGATGTCTGCGCTGGTTAACATTTTCCGTTCTATACCTTTTATTATTCTGCTCGTCTGGATGATTCCGTTCACACGTCTGATCGTCGGGACTTCAATCGGTTTACAGGCGGCAATTGTCCCCCTGACCGTTGGCGCGGCGCCATTTATCGCGCGTATGGTTGAGAATGCGTTGCTGGAAATCCCAAGCGGTCTGGTTGAAGCCTCACGCGCCATGGGCGCCACGCCAATGCAAATCATCCGTAAAATCTTGTTGCCGGAAGCTTTGCCGGGTCTGGTCAACGCAGCCACTATCACGCTGATCACTCTGGTGGGTTATTCTGCTATGGGCGGTGCTGTCGGTGCCGGTGGATTAGGGCAAATCGGTTATCAGTACGGTTACATTGGTTATGACGCAACTGTAATGAATACGGTATTAGTCCTGTTAGTCGTTTTGGTGTATTTAATTCAGTTTTGCGGCGACCGCATCGTAAAAGCAGTCACGCATAAATAATGAAACAACAGCTGTAATAGCTAACCCTGCGAATAATTTTTATCCGCTTATTGAGGAAAGGACATGTCTAATAAATTTAAATCCATTGCAGTTGTCGGCGCGCTTCTGGGAACGCTGGCTTTAGTTGGTTGCGGGCCGAAAGAACAGGATCCTAACCATATTAAAGTGGGTGTGATTGTCGGTTCTGAACAGCAGGTTGCTGAAGTTGCACAGAAAGTCGCTAAAGAAAAATACGGTCTTGACGTAGAGCTGGTGACTTTCAACGACTACGTGCTGCCAAACGAAGCGCTGAGCAAAGGCGATATCGATGTTAACGCCTTCCAGCATAAACCTTACCTGGATCAGCAGATTAAAGATCGTGGTTATAAACTGGTTCCGGTCGGCAATACTTTCGTCTACCCAATCGCCGGTTATTCTAAAAAAATTAAATCTATCGATGAGCTGAAAGATGGCGATCAGGTTGCACTGCCAAACGACCCGACTAACCTGGGCCGTTCATTACTGCTGCTGCAAAAACAAGGTTTAATCAAACTGAAAGACGGTGTTGGCTTGCTGCCGACTGTTCTGGATGTCACTGAGAACCCTAAAAACCTGAAACTGGTTGAGCTGGAAGCACCACAACTGCCACGTTCACTGGATGATGCAAAAATTGCACTGGCTGTAATCAACACCACTTACGCCAGCCAGATTAACCTGACGCCAGAGAAAGACGGCATCTTCGTTGAAGATAAAGAATCTCCGTACGTTAACCTGATCGTTGCGCGTGAAGACAATAAAGATGCTGAAAACGTGAAGAAATTCGTTCAGGCTTACCAGTCTGACGAAGTTAACGCCGCAGCGAACAAGATCTTCAACGGCGGCGCGGTGAAAGGCTGGTAATTCGCGAATGTCAGGAACTCAGTATTTATCCTGATAATTACTCTCGCAAATATTCCTTTCACAAATAAATTCAAGGCGGGCTTATGCCCGCCTTGTTATTTCCTCAATACCTTGGTTCAATAACGCCACATTCTTTCCTGTAAACATATTAAAAAAGCAGAGGACATACCATGCGTGCTTTACCTCTCTGTTTGTCGGCACTTTTGCTGGCGGGTTGTTCCCTGACTCAACACACACAGCCAACAACCACTGCACCTGTTGTTAAAGAAGAGCCAAAACCTGTCAAACCAAAACCGGCTCCGGTTCGCCCTGCCCCCGTCAAACTGTATAAAGATGCTGAAGCTCTGGTCGGAACACCTTTCCGCGACCTGGGTGAAGTTTCTGGCGAGTCTTGCCAGAGCGATCAAAACGATACGCCACCAAGCCTTGCGGCTGCGCGTAAAAGAATGCTGACCCGTGCCTCTTATATGAAAGCAAATGCGGTGCTGTTACATCAGTGCGAGATCGTCGGCGGCGTCCCTGGCTGTTTCCAGCAGGCAATTTGTCAGGGTTCGGCTCTGAATGTCACCTTTAAATGACCTCATTTTCTTTTGAGCAAATAGGGACCATTCATTCTCCCTACAAAGAGAAGTTTGCTGTTCCGCGCCAGCCGGGGTTAGTTCAGGATGGAGGCGGCGAATTACATCTTCATGCTCCTTATAACCAGCCCGAGGCCGTACGCGGGCTGGAAGATTTCAGTCATTTATGGGTGATGTTCATCTTTCATCAGACGATGGACGGGGGGTGGCGCCCGACGGTGCGTCCGCCGCGCCTTGGTGGCAATATTCGTACTGGCGTGTTTGCTACACGTTCAACTTTTCGCCCCAATCCGCTGGGCATGTCGCTGGTTGAACTAAAAGGCATTCACTGTCAGGGGCAGAGTGTGATTCTGCAACTCGGCAGTCTCGACCTCGTCGATGGCACCCCTGTTGTTGATATCAAACCTTATCTGCCGTTTGCAGAAAGCCATCCTGAAGCCCGTGCGGGTTTTGCCCAACATGCGCCGCAAGCCGATATGCCCGTGGAATTTCTCCCTCAGGCAGAATCTCAACTGGCAAAACATGCAGGAAAATATCCGCATCTGCGCCGCTTTATTACACAGGTATTAGGGCAGGATCCGCGTCCTGCTTACCGCAAAGGTGAATCTGCTGAACGGGATTACGCCGTTCGTCTGCTGGAATTTAATGTCCGCTGGCGGGTTGTAGGTTCCCTGAATCAGGTAATGTCCCTCGACGAAGACTAAATTTCCTTTGCGTCTCTTTTGGCAACACCAACTCGCTGGTAAACTAAGCCACTTTTCACGTTTTGGCTGCCGCTGGCAGCCCGATTGCAATTTGCAGTGCTAACGGAACCAACACATCATGCGTACTACTCAATATCTGCTCTCTACACTGAAAGAGACGCCAGCCGACGCAGAAGTCATCAGCCACCAGCTGATGCTTCGCGCTGGTATGATCCGTAAACTGGCCTCCGGCCTGTACACCTGGCTGCCAACCGGCTTACGTGTTCTCAAAAAAGTTGAAAACATCGTACGCGAAGAAATGAACAACGCGAACGCCATTGAAGTGTCTATGCCGGTAGTTCAGCCCGCTGATTTATGGCAGGAGAGCGGACGTTGGGAACAATACGGCCCGGAACTGCTGCGTTTCGTTGACCGTGGCGAGCGTCCGTTCGTACTGGGTCCAACCCACGAAGAAGTCATTACGGATTTGATCCGTAATGAAGTCAGTTCCTACAAACAATTGCCGCTGAACTTCTTCCAGATCCAGACCAAATTCCGCGATGAAGTTCGTCCGCGCTTTGGTGTGATGCGTTCACGTGAATTCCTGATGAAAGATGCCTACTCGTTCCACACGACGCAGGAATCCCTTCAGGAAACTTACGATGCGATGTATGCGGCTTACAGCCAAATTTTCAACCGCATGGGTCTGGATTTCCGTGCTGTGCTGGCAGATACCGGTTCTATCGGCGGCAGCGCATCACATGAATTCCAGGTTCTGGCACAGAGCGGCGAAGATGATGTCGTGTTCTCTGATTCTTCTGATTTCGCGGCTAACATTGAGTTCGCTGAAGCATTAGCGCCAACGACGCCACGCGCTGCAGCATCTGAAGAAATGCGTGTTGTTGAAACACCAGATGCTAAAACCATCGCTGAACTGACTGAACAGTTCCAGGTGCCGGTTGAGAAAACCGTGAAGACCCTGATGGTTCACGCTACCCCGGAAAGCGGCCATAAACTGGTTGCCCTGCTGGTTCGCGGTGACCATGAACTGAACGAGATCAAAGCCGAAAAACTGCCACAAATTGCTGCTCCGCTGACTTTCGCAACAGAAGCTGAAATCCGCGAAATCGTTGCAGCAGGCCCGGGGTCACTCGGCCCGGTTAATCTGCCAATGCCAGTTGTTGCTGACCGCACCGTTGCCGCTATGAGCGATTTCAGCGCTGGCGCAAACATCGACGGTAAACATTACTTTGGTATTAACTGGGATCGCGATGTTGCGCTGCCAGAAGTGGCAGACATCCGTAACGTGGTTGCCGGCGATCCAAGCCCGGACGGTCAGGGTACTCTGGTTATCAAGCGCGGTATCGAAGTTGGCCACATCTTCCAGCTGGGTACTAAATACTCAGAAGCGATGAATGCAACAGTTCAGGGCGAAGATGGCCGTAATCAGGTCATGACCATGGGCTGTTACGGCATCGGAGTGACCCGCGTGGTCGCTGCGGCTATCGAACAAAACCACGATGACCGTGGAATTATCTGGCCGGACGCCATTGCCCCGTTCCAGGTTGCGATTCTGCCAATGAACATGCACAAATCTTTCCGCGTGAAAGATGCGGCGGAAGCGTTGTACAAAGAACTGCGTTCACACGGTATCGATGTGATTCTCGACGATCGTAAAGAGCGTCCGGGCGTCATGTTTGCAGACATGGAACTGATCGGTGTTCCACACCACGTTGTGATTGGTGATCGTAATCTGGACGCTGAAGAGCTGGAATACAAAAACCGTCGCAGCGGTGAAAAACAAATGATTAAGCAAGGCGATATTGTTGAATATCTGCTGAGCCAGATCCCGCGTTAATATTTTAGCGACAGACGTTCGCCCATTAAAATGCCCGCATTGCGCGGGCATTTTTGTTTGTACAATCCGATAAAAGCTTAAAGGCTAAGGGCAAACTTTATTGGCATCAAAGCTGATATTCTTATCCGCAACAACCGCCCGTTGCATTTGCCCCTCTTCCATTGAAGGTTCTGTCATAAAGTGGCCGTCCATCGAGATGAAGACCAGCTGGTTCGGCGCTTTACGCGCAGCAAGGTAGCCAGCTTCCAGCGTTTTATTGGCAGACATCGGGAAAATATTACCCGTTGCGCAATCTTTAAAAGAGGCCGCATCGGCGCTGTATTGCATCATGCCGGTCAGTGCCATTGGCGTTTTAGGCAGGCTCTGCTGCACAGGTTTCAGCGTGTAGTTGAAGGAAGAAACGATCGGCTCACCGCTGTGATCAAGCATTTCCAGATTTTCATCTTTTGGATGGAAATAGCGCTTCTCGCCATGGCTGTCAGTCAGAACCAGTTTATCTGCCGTACGCGCCCAACGGCCGTAGCTGGCGAAGCTCTGATCGCCCTCTTTGCTGCCCTGATACACTTCCTGCAAGATGTAAGTCCCGTCCTGTTGCAGGAACAATGAGGTTTTTAAGCCGCTGCAATCTGCGCAAGGCAAAACACCACTGTAACTTTGCTGCATCGCCTGAAGCGGTTTTTCATGATTGAAGGCAGCGGTGTGGCAGCCGAACAGTGACAGCGCCCCGAGCGCCAGCACTGCCGTGATAATGATTTTTTTCACAGTTTCTCCCCTACTGCTTTTTCCTTGTGCTGCGATAAAGATTGTCCTGCAACACGATTTAAGGCTGACGAATTTTGCCTCGTAATGCTTTTGTGGCACCTTTGCGCACTTTACTTTCTACACGACGAATTTTTGACCCTTTGGTCAGCTTCGTCGCCCGGCGAGGTTTTTCTACCACCATCGCCTGCGAAATCAATGTACTCAGCCGGGCTACAGCGGCTTCGCGGTTCTGCTCCTGACTCCGGTATTCCTGGGCTTTAATGATTACCCAACCGTCGGCAGTAATAGAATGGTGATTGAATGCCAGTAACCGCTCTTTGTAATATTCTGGCAAACTTGACGCTTTAATATCAAAGCGTAAATGAATCGCCGTTGATGTTTTATTGACGTTCTGACCACCATTTCCCTGCGCGCGGATCGCCGTTAATTCGATTTCGCTGTCAGGGATTTCCAGTTTTCCGGAAAGGATTAGCACGCTGATTACCTTCCGTCATTTCCGGCAAACTCTTTCCATTCAGAAAAATGAATTTCCAAATTACTCTGAGCATCGGAAAGCCAAATAGTTCCGTCCTGTAAAGTTGCCTGTAAATCCATGGTCCTGCCGCCAAAAGCGGTCAGCTGATTCAGAAGCTCATCTTCTAAATATCGAATGCGAAGGTTGTTAAAACCTCTGACCTTCCCTTCAATTTGTGACCACCAGACTTTTGCCGCTCTCTCACCATAAGCGTAAAGCACGACTTCGCGCGATTGGTTACAGGCCTTTTTCAGACGCTTCTCATCCGGCAACCCTAATTCAACCCATAATTCGATGCCGTTATGATCGTTTTTACGCCAGATTTCAGGTTCGTCTTCCGCACTTAATCCACGGGTAAAAGTCAGGCGTTCATCTGCATGATAAATCCATGCCAGCAAACGCAGCATCATTCGTTGTTCTGTTTCTGAGGGATGCTGGGCCAAAGTCAGGTTGGCGTCATGAAAGAAATTACGATCCATATCAGCAATATTGATTGCTGCTTTATAAATTGTTGCTTTTAGCGCCATGGGAAACCTCTTGATATCAGACGCACAGTGTACTTGAAAGCGTCCTGCCTAAACCAGTTTTCCCCCGATGGACCTTCTGAATAAAGGCTGTACGCAAACGATTTACCTTTACAGGCCTGCTAATAACTCACACTCTCCTGTGCTATAGTCGTTAAATACTGAGAGTTTATCTTTCTGCGCTTTCCTCAGAGGGATACGCTTTTTAGGGAGAACTTATGCAACAATACTGTGAGTTGGTACGCCGTAAATATTCTGAAATCGCCAGCGGCGATCTCGGATATGTGCCCGATGCGTTGGGTTGTGTATTGAAAGCATTGGACGAAGTGGCAGCGAATGCTGAGCTTCCGTCTTCCGTTAGGGACCAGGCGGCCTACGCCGCCGCTAACTTATTGGTGAGCGATTATGTCGATGAATGATGAGTACCAACCCATCAATTGTGATGACTACGATAATCTCGAGCTCGCCTGCCAGCATCACCTGGTTTTGACGCTGAAGCTGCGTAGCGGAGAAGTCGTTGAGGCAAAAGCCAAAGATTTGTTAATGCGTAAGAAAGTGGAGTATCTGGTGGTCGAGGCCAGCGGAGAACAACGCGATCTGCGGCTTGATCATATAGAAAGCTTTAGCCATCCGGAAATTGGCACGGTGGTCGTGAGCGCAGAATAAGCGAAAACCTCCGTGACTATGACTAACGGGCAATCTCAGGGTTGCCCGTTTGCATTTCTGCAACCACCCCATTTCCTATTTAAGCGGCGTCAGACTGGCATAGTAAGCTGCCAGATCACTGACATCCTGCTCAGACAGTGATGACGTAAATGCCTGCATGACACCCGCATGCCCGCCGCTGCGTTCTCCTTTCTGATAAGCACGCAACGCCAGTGCAAGATAATCTTCATTTTGCCCGGCCAGATTTGGGTAAATAGCATTAACCGCTTTTCCCTTTGCGCCGTGGCATGCAGCACAACTTGCCGATTTAGACTGACCATCTGCACTGTTTCCCTGAGCCAGAACCGGTGAACTCAGCAATATCAGCGGCAATAACCCTGCCATTGCCCGCAACAAAATTCTCAGCATTACAACTCCCAAAATTAACCGCTTTCTATTTTATTGAGCAACCGGACCATAACAGCCGCCATTGTCCTTCGTTATTTTCAGCCAGTGCCTGACGGGTGATAAACCAGCCAGGTGCAGCAATAAGCTGTTCATTGTAATAAACCAGCGGAATGCGATCCCGTTGCCAGGGCGGCACGCCTAACTCAGACCACAACTTTTTCGCCTGACGGGCACGATCGCGCCCAACCTTTTCAATCATCCCGGAAGCATGAAAGCGAACGGTGATCGTTTCTCCCGCGCGCGGCTGACGGATGACACAGCTTTCATCACCCGCATCACGAATTGCAGAAACTGATAAAACACCCAGAGCGTCAGGCAACAGAAGTTTGTCAGCAGGATCCCAGCTGATGACCTGATCCTTGAGGGATGAATATTGGGGCAACAGATACAGACGCTGGCGATAACGTCGCACAACAAAACTCCCAAGCTGAAGCTGCGCCTGTGCATCTTCACGGCTTAACGCCACTTCATCCCAAATTCTCTGGAGCTGTTCGCGGGAAGGCATTTTTGCTTCACGGCCAGCCAGCCAGCGGCGCAGCAGCGCGGAACGTCTTGCCGCCGAGAAACTCCCCATGCCCTCAACAGATAAACTTCCCCGTTCATCTGTTAACGCCGTCAGGGACTCACTGAGCAGTTCATCAAGCAGGGATTCCTGTTCCGCACATAACGAAGCGCTGCGGGCGGTGGATTGCGCGAAATGCGGCCAGCGCGCATAGAGCGAAGGAAGAATATTGAGTCGCAAAAAATTACGATCGAAACGGGCATCACAATTGCTGTCATCCTCGATCCACGTCAGCTGATGTTGATCTGCGTATTCCTCAAGCTGATCCCGGCTGAGATCGAGCAACGGCCGCATCAGCCGATAACCCAGTCCCATACTGTTCGCGCTCATCGCCGACAAACCCGCAGGGCCACTACCGCGTTTGAGCGCCAGCAAAAACGTTTCACACTGATCGTTAAGATGTTGCGCTGTCAGTAAGACTTCGCCTTCTTCCAGCTGTGTTGAAAATGCCTGATAGCGCGCAGCTCTTGCTGCCGCTTCAATCCCGCCATCACGGGCATTTACCTGAACCTTGATGACCGACAGCCCGATATTCCTCAGCTGACAAAAATCATGGCAATGTATCGCCCAGCCATCCGCAAACGGGCTTAATCCGTGATGCACATGTAATGCCCGCAGCCGTAAGTCCGGGATCTGGTTGTCCCGCAACTGCGCAAGACCAGCCAGCAAAACGGTTGAATCCAGACCGCCGCTAAATGCCACGCAAAGTTTTCGCGCAGACCCAATTTTGCTGCGCAGATGTTCAGTCAGAAACAGTGCTGACGGATGACGATTCATGAGATTACCGGGATTCGTAAAGCTCTAACGGCAGGCCGTCGGGATCGGTGAAAAAAGTAAACTGTTTGCCGGTATAAGGATCTGTTCTCACCGGTTCGCAAAAGACACCGGCGGCTTCCAGTGCACTGACGGACTGCCCGATATCTTCAACGCTGAACGCCAGATGGCGCAAACCGCAGGATTCAGGCCGGCTTGGACGGGCAGGTGGATTCGGGAAGCTGAACAACTCAATCGTATACTGGCCGTTCAGTGCCAGATTGGCTTTCCATGAATCACGTTCTTCGCGGTAAAACTCGCCAAGTAAGGTAAACCCGAGAATATCGCAATAGAAATGTTTACTGGCCTGATAATCAGAACCAATGACCGCGATGTGATGAACCTGGCGAAGATTAAGCATGATGATTTCCTGTTAATTCCTGCTGTGCACGTTACTCAGGGTGTTCGCAGACGTCAATAAAAAGCCCTCACGAAGAGGGCGGTTTGTTAACCCGCTTCCGGGAGTTTTAAAACTTTTACCAGATAGCGCCCGTCTTCTGTGAGACGGGTTCCATGAATATCCGTTTCAAATCCCGGATAACGCTCACCGATAGAACACAGCATGATCAGAAAATCGAGAACGGCCCGGCTCTCTTGCGTAATCATCTCACCGGGCATCACCACGGGCACGCCCGGTGGATACGGCAGAATCATATTGGCAGAGACTTTGCCAATCAGTTCGTCAATGTCACACTCATCGATATGCCCGCGCACCTGATGCTGGAACATTTCATATGGCGTCATTTTCATTTCCGGCAACACATCAAAAGCCTCGATCATCAGACGTGGAAGATCATGGCGGACAATCAGTTTGTGGATCCCCTGAGCCAGATCCTGAATGCGCATATTACGGTAGAAATCCGGATCTTCTGCATAAAGGTCCGGAAGCATATTTTTGACCCGAAGATTAAGATCATAGCTGCGTTTGAAGTCCGTCAGCCCGCGCATCAGACTCATGGATTTGGTTTTATCAATACCAATGCTGAACAGGAAAAGCAGATTGTACGGACCCGTTTTTTCCACTACCACGCCGCGCTCATCAAGGAATTTCGCCACCAGTGCCGCCGGGATCCCCTCTTCTTCGAGTTTGCCCATTTCATTCATGCCGGGCGTCAGGATCGTCACTTTGATCGGATCCAGATACATATGATTGGTATCGGCATCAGCAAAACCATGCCAGTTTTGATCCGGATTCAGCGGCCAGCACTCTGCTTCATCAATATGCTCAGGTTGCCAGATACCGAAGAACCAGCCGTCAGTTTCCTCACGCAGCCGTTGTATCTCATTACGGAAATGCAGCGCACGTTCCACAGAACGGTTGATGAGCCGCCGTCCGGGGTTTCCGCGCAACATAGCCGCCGCAGTTTCTGCCGACGCCACAATGCCGTAGTTCGGCGATGTGGTGGTGTGCATCATGTAGGCTTCATTAAAGGTGCTTTCGTTATAGTCGCCTTTAATGTGAATCATGGAAGCCTGTGAGAAAGCCGCCAGCAATTTATGCGTCGACTGCGTTTCATAAATCACTTTGCCGGGAACCCGCTCGCCACTCATTCCACTTTTGCCATCATAAATCGGATGGAAATTGGTGTACGGCACCCACGCGGAATCAAAGTGAATCGACGGTACATCCAGCGTATTTTTGATGTAATCCGTGTTGTAAAGCAGCCCGTCGTAGGTGGAATTGGTGATCACCGCATGCACGGGCCAGGTGGCATTTTCGGTCTGCGCGATCTTCTCTTCAATGCTTTCACGTGTGAATTCCCGTTGCGGGATCCCGCCCAGAATACCGTAGGCATTGCGGTTCGGACGCAAATACACCGGCACGATGTTGGTCATCATCATCAGATGCGCCAGAGATTTGTGGCAGTTTCGGTCAATCAGCACGGTGCTGCCCGCAGGCGCGGCGTACATCCCGACAATTTTGTTTGCCGTGGATGTGCCATTGGTAACGATATAGCTTTGCTCCGCCCCAAACGTTCGCGCGATGTATTCCTCCGCCTCTAAATGCGGGCCGGTATGGTCGAGCAGGGAACCGAGTTCCGTTACCGAAATCGACACATCCGCTTTCAGGGTCTTAGCCCCGAAGAAGTCATAAAAAAGCGTTCCGACCGGGCTTTTCAGAAAGGCCGTACCGGCCATATGTCCGGGCGTACAGAAGGTATATTTCCCTTCTTCCACATAGGTAAATAACGCTTTGGTCAGCGGCGGCGTGATGGTGTCGATATATTCATCGGTGTACTGGCGAATACGCTTGGCAATATCATCGGCAGCAGCCAGAGCATACTCGAAGAAATACAAGACCATACGCATCTCATTAACATCAACGTCCAGCGTGGAGTGCGTATTGATGAACGCGTAAAGCGGCAGGTATTCATTCAGTTCATTGATTTCCGTACACAGCTCTTCACTGTGCTGGTCCCAGTCGAAAATCGCCCCGCAGATACGGGCATTATTTTCGATGAGTTTCAGTAAGTCAGCACGATCGCGTGGATAAATAATCTGGAATCCGAGAAGCGTCAGCGCGCTATCCAGTTCACGGATTGGCTCATCTTTATAGTAGGCCCCTTCCGGGCGCATGATAGCGATAATATTCATCTGACAAATCCTTCTGTTGTATATCTCTCAGGTATTTATAGAAACACGGTTAACGGACGCTGTGTACCCTTTACCACCGGGTTTCGACCAAAAAGAGGGAATTTAAGAATGCAGGAAAATCTGAGAAGGAAAAACGGTCAATAAAAAAGGCTATGCCGGAGCATAGCCTTTCGCAATACATTGCTGATATCAGCAGTAACCGTAAGTCATCAAACGCTGATAACGACGGTTGCGCAGTTCTTCAGTGCTCAGAACATCCAGATCGCTCAGGTCAGCTTCCAGTTGTGCACGCAGAGAAGCGGCCATTGCCTCAACGTTACGATGCGCGCCACCCAGAGGTTCCGGGATCACGGAGTCGATCAGTTTCAGCTCTTTCAGGCGCGGAGCAATAATACCCATTGCTTCCGCAGCCAGAGGGGCTTTATCTGCGCTCTTCCACAAGATAGACGCACAGCCTTCCGGTGAAATGACCGAGTAGGTGCTGTATTGCAGCATGTTAACTTTGTCACCCACGCCGATTGCCAGAGCACCACCGGAACCCCCTTCACCAATCACGGTGCAGATAACCGGGACGTTCAGACGCGACATTTCGCGCAGGTTGCGGGCGATCGCTTCAGACTGACCACGTTCTTCCGCACCCACACCAGGGTATGCACCCGGGGTGTCGATGAAGGTGATGATTGGCAGTTTGAAACGTTCGGCCATTTCCATCAGGCGTAACGCTTTGCGATACCCTTCAGGTGCAGGCATACCGAAGTTACGACGAATTTTCTCTTTGGTTTCACGGCCTTTCTGATGACCAATGATCATCACAGCACGTTCGCCCAGACGAGCAATACCGCCAACGATAGCTTTATCGTCCGCGAATGCACGGTCACCCGCCAGTTCATCAAAATCGGTGAAGATATGTTTGATGTAATCCAGGGTATAAGGGCGACGAGGATGGCGCGCCAGTTGGGCAATCTGCCAGGCACCCAGATCAGAGAAAATCTTACGGGTCAGTTCAACGCTTTTCTCGCGCAAGCGTGCAACTTCTTCGTCCAGATTAATATCTAATTTTTCGTCTTGACGGCTGACTGCAGTCAGCGAGTCAATTTTCGCTTCCAGTTCCGCAATCGGCTGTTCAAAATCAAGAAAATTCAGACTCATAGCATTCCTATTTTAGTCAAATTCCAGTTCCACCTGCTCACTACCGACCAGGCCTCGCAAATCCAGCAACAGTTTGTCCGTTGGCGTAACACGCCATGACGCCCCGAATCGCAGCCGGGCTCTTGCATTTTCTCGTTGGTAATACAGATGCACTGGTATCGTCCCCGATCGGTGAGGTTCCAACGATTGGCGGAGACGGTTCAAAAGCTGGTCATCAATTTGCCTGTCAGTCAGCGAGATAGCAAGACCGCGAGCATATTTTTCCCGTGCTTCACTGATGTCCATTACATCGCGGGCCATCATTTTAAGCCCGCCACTGAAGTCATCAAAGCTGACCTGTCCTGTGGCGATAAGGATACGGTCTTTTTCCAATAAATGCTGGAATTTTTCCAACGCTTCGGTGAACAACATCACTTCGAGACGACCGGAACGATCGTCAAGCGTACAGATCCCAATGCGGTTACCGCGTTTGGTGACCATAACGCGTGCAGCGAGAACCAGCCCCACTGCGACGGTCATTTTACCCCGATCCGTCGGGTGCATATCTTTCAAACGCTGTCCGCCGCCATAACGTTCGATTTCTTTCAGATACTGCGTGATCGGATGCCCGGTCAGATACAAGCCGAGCGTTTCCCGTTCGCCATCGAGCACCGTTTGTTCCGGCCACGGCATCACGTTTGAGTAAGATTTTTCAACCTGTTCAGGTGCTTCAGCCAGAACACCAAACATGTCTACCTGACCAATCGCTTCCGCTTTCGCGTGCTGATCTGCCGCTTTCAGCGCGTCACTGAGAGAACTCATCAGAGCGGCTCGATGCGGCCCAAGCCGGTCAAAAGCGCCGGACATAATCAGTTTTTCAAGAATGCGTTTGTTCAGCTTTTTGACGTCGGCCCGCGCGCACAAATCAAACAACTCTTTGAAATAGCCGCCTTCATTACGCGCTTCAATAATCGCTTCAATCGGGCCTTCACCCACGCCTTTTATCGCGCCGATACCGTAAACGATCTCACCTTCGTCGTTAACGTGGAAGTGATACAGACCGCTGTTGATGTCCGGCGGCAGAATTTTCAGGCCCATACGCCAGCATTCATCCACCAGCCCGACAACTTTCTCGGTGTTATCCATATCAGCGGTCATTACCGCCGCCATGAATTCGGCCGGATAGTGCGCTTTCAGCCATAACGTCTGGTACGACACCAAAGCGTAGGCGGCTGAGTGAGATTTGTTAAAGCCGTAACCGGCAAATTTCTCTACCAGGTCAAAGATTTTAATCGCCAGTTCGCCGTCAACGCCGCGTGATTTAGCGCCATCTTCGAAGCCGCCGCGCTGTTTAGCCATTTCGACCGGGTTTTTCTTACCCATTGCGCGACGTAACATGTCTGCGCCGCCCAGCGAATAACCCGCCAGAACCTGCGCAATCTGCATAACCTGTTCCTGGTACAAAATGATGCCGTAGGTCGGCTCCAGTACCGGTTTCAGGGACTCATGCTGCCACTGGATATCGGGGTAAGAAATCTCTTCACGACCGTGTTTACGGTCGATGAAATTATCTACCATCCCCGACTGTAACGGCCCTGGGCGGAACAGCGCCACCAGTGCGATCATATCTTCGAAGCTGTCGGGTTTGAGGCGTTTGATCAAATCTTTCATGCCACGGGATTCAAGCTGGAAAACCGCTGTGGTTTCCGAGCGTTGCAGCATGTCGAAACTTTTCTTGTCATCAAGCGGGATCGCAGCGATATCCAGCGGTGCTTCACCCGCTTTTGCGCGGCGCGCGTTGATCATTTCCAGCGCCCAGTCGATGATCGTCAGCGTACGCAGGCCCAGGAAGTCAAACTTCACCAGCCCGGCATATTCCACGTCGTTTTTATCGAACTGTGTAACCGGATGATTACCTTCGGCGTCGCAATAGAGCGGCGCAAAGTCGGTAATTTTCGTCGGCGCGATAACCACACCACCTGCGTGCTTACCGGCATTTCGTGTAACGCCTTCCAGCTGACGCGCCATGTCGATAAGCGACTTAACTTCTTCATCCGCCTCATAAATCTCAGGCAACTGAGGTTCAGCAGCAAACGCTTTTTCCAGCGTCATACCCGGATCCGGCGGAACTAATTTCGAAATGCGATCGACGAAACCATAGGGATGACCCAGCACGCGGCCAACGTCACGGATAACCGCTTTCGCCGCCATCGTACCGAAAGTAATAATCTGCGAAACGGCTTCACGACCGTACATTTCCGCGACGTGGTCGATAACCCTGTCGCGTTTTTCCATGCAGAAGTCGACGTCAAAGTCGGGCATGGAAACACGTTCAGGGTTAAGGAAACGTTCGAACAGAAGATCGAATTCAAGGGGATCCAGATCCGTGATTTTCAGCGCATAGGCCACCAGTGAACCTGCACCGGAACCACGTCCCGGCCCGACCGGCACGCTGTTATCTTTCGACCACTGGATGAACTCCATAACGATCAGGAAGTAGCCCGGGAAGCCCATCTGGTTGATAACTTTAAGTTCGATATCCAGACGTTCGTCATATTCAGGCCGACGTTGGGCGCGGACTTCAGGATCCGGGAATAAAAACTCGAGACGTTCTTCCAGCCCGATTTTCGATTTTTCGACCAGGAAATCTTCCGTGGTCATATCGCCGGTCGGAAATTGCGGCAGGAAGTATTCGCCCAGACGGATTGTTACGTTGCAGCGTTTGGCGATTTCAACACTGTTTTGCAACGCTTCGGGAATATCTTCAAACAGCTCGCACATTTCGTCTTCACTGCGCATGTATTGCTGCGAAGTGTAATTGCGCGGGCGTTTAGGGTCGTCGAGAGTAAAACCGTCGTGAATTGCGACACGGATTTCATGGGCATCAAAGTCGGTCGGCACCATGAAACGCACGTCGTTGGTGGCCACAACGGGCAAACCGCGCTCCGTCGCCAGCGCCACGGCGGCATGCAGATAGTTTTCTTCCTCTGCGCGGCCGGTGCGGATCAGTTCGAGATAATAACGATCGGGGAAATATTGCTGATAGAACTCCAGGCATTGCTCAACCTGCGGGCCATTTCCGCGGATCATGAACTTGCCGACATCGCCCATTTTCGCGCCAGAAAGCAGGATCAGCCCTTCATTCAGCTCAGCCAGCCACTCGCGGTCAACAATCGGGCCCGCCGCGCCATAGCCGCGCTGATAAGCACGGGAAATGAGCAGTGTCAGGTTCTGATAACCCTGATTGTTCATTGCCAGTACAGTCAGCTGCGCAAGTTCATCGCCGAGGATTTCACTTTGAACATTCAGGTCTGCGCCGATAATCGGCTTAACGCCTGCGCCGTGCGCCGCGCCGTAAAATTTCACCAGCCCGCACAGGTTGGTGAAATCGGTGATAGCCAGAGCAGGCATGCCGAGTGACGCTGCGCATTTCACCAGCGGACCCACTTTCGCGAGGCCATCCACCATGGAATAGTCGCTATGTACGCGCAGATGAATAAAACGAGGTTCGGCCATATCCAGAGTCCAGAAATATGTGAATTAAGAGTTTATGTGCCCGCTAATTTATAAATAAAACTCAGGGGCAGAAACAAAGTGACGCGCTAGGCCAGCCCGAGTGCGCGTTTTACCGGCGCAAAACTGCGGCGGTGATGTGCTGTCGCACCAAGCCGGGCGAGACTTTCAAGATGCACCGGCGTCGGATAGCCTTTGTGTTTCGCAAAACCATATTCAGGGAACTGCAAATCCAGTTCAACCATTTCGCGATCGCGGGTCACTTTGGCAAGAATGGATGCCGCGCTGATTTCAGCGACTTTACTGTCACCTTTCACTACGGCCTGCGAAGCCATTGGCAATTTCGGGCAACGGTTGCCATCAATCAGCACCATATCCGGCGTCAGTGCCAGGCCGGCAACGGCTCTTTGCATGGCAAGCATCGTGGCATGCAGGATGTTCAGTTCATCAATTTCATGCGGTTCTGCCCGCCCGAGACTCCAGGCCAGCGCCTTTTCTTTGATTTCAATGTATAACGCTTCGCGACGTTTTTCGGTGAGCTTCTTTGAATCCGCCAGCCCCATAATCGGGTTGGCAGGATCGAGGATCACCGCAGCCGTCACCACTGCGCCGACCAGCGGACCGCGGCCAACTTCATCCACACCGGCAATACACACGGCCTGCGGATAAACAAATAATTCACTCATCGGTTTGCCAGCTCCATTACGGCCTGAGCGGCCTGCTCATCAGCATCACGGCGAATGCTTTCATGCAATTCCAGGAAAATTTTACGCAATTCCTCGCTTTTTTCATCACCCGCCAGTAACGGCAGAAGTGCGGCAGAAAGCTTTTCCGGTACGCATTCGGTTTGCAGCAATTCGGTGACAATTTCCCGTCTTGCCAGCAAGTTTGGCAGGGATACATAAGGGGTTTTCACCAGACGCTCCGCCAGCCAGAACGTAAAAGGCTTCATGCGATAACCCACGACCATCGGGCATTTCGCCAGCATACACTCGAGCGCAGCGGTGCCAGACGCAAGAAGTGCAGCATCGCTCGCAATCATCGCTTCACGCCCTTTGCCATCGAGCAAATGCGCAGGCAGGTCAGGCGCAATCTCAGCCTTGATACGCTCGAATTGCTCGCGACGCCTGGCGTTAACCAGCGGCACCACGATGTGCAAATCAGGATAAGTCTGTCGCAGCTGTAACGCTGTTTTCAGGAAATCCGCGCTGAGCATTTCGACTTCGGCATGGCGGCTTCCCGGCAATAATGCCAGGCAATGGACGTCCTCAGGGATCCCAAGCGATGCACGAGCCGCCTGCTTGTCCGGATGCAAAGGCATGGCATCCGCCATCGTATGACCGATGAAGCGGCAGGGAACGTTAAATTTGTCGTAAAACGCTTTTTCGAAAGGCAGGAATGCAAGAACTAAATCTGTCGCCTTGCCAATTTTGAATACACGCTTTTGTCGCCAGGCCCACACTGACGGGCTGACATAATGGATGGTACGGATGCCGCGCTGTTTCAGGCGGCCTTCCAGTGTGATATTGAAGTCGGGAGCATCAATGCCCACGAAAACATCTGGCTGAAGTTCGCTGAAACGTCGGGTGAGGTCTTTGCGGATTTTCAACAGGCGTGGCAGCCGTTCTAAAACTTCCACCACGCCCATCACAGCCAGCTCTTCCATTTCGTACCAGGCTTCACATCCTTCCGCCTGCATCAGCGGACCTGCAACACCTACAAAACGGGCATCAGGATGATGTTTTTTCAGGGCTCGGATCAGCCCGGCGCCAAGAATGTCACCGGACGTTTCACCGGCCACCAGGCCAATTGTCAGAACAGGCTTTTGCATTGTTTTCCGTAGCGCAGATCAGCGAATAATGCCGCGGGTAGAGCGGCTAAAGAAATCACTGAAAGGTTTAGCTTTCGGGAATTCAGCGGCGATTGCAGCGATTTCCGGTTGTGCTTCTTCCAGCGTTTTACCGCTGCGGTACAGTAACTTGTAGGCATTACGGATTGCGTGCAGATCTGCTTTCTCAAAACCACGGCGCTTAAGACCTTCGATATTGATACCGAAAGGTGTCGCATGGTTACCCTGCGCAATGACGAACGGAGGGACATCCTGGGCAACGCCAGAACAACCACCTACCATCACATGCGCGCCGATGATGCAGAACTGATGCACTGCGGTCATGCCGCCGATGATCGCAAAATCATCAACTTCAACGTGGCCGCCAAGTGTCGCGTTGTTCGCCAGAATACAGCGATTTCCAATGACACAATCGTGGGCGATATGTGCGTTAACCATCAACAGGTTATCGCTACCCACTTTTGTCAGACCACCGCCCTGAACGGTACCACGGTGAATGGTAACGCTCTCACGAATATTGTTGCGATCGCCGACCTCAACGCGTGTTGGTTCACCGGCATATTTCAGATCCTGGTTAATTTCACCAATGGAGACGAACTGGAAAATGCGGTTATCGCGACCAATTTTGGTCACGCCATTAAGAACTACGTGTGATTTAAGCTCAGTACCTTCTCCGATTTCTACCTGGGAACCCACGTAGCAGAAAGGACCGATATGCACTCCGGCACCGATAACGGCACCTTCTTCAACAATAGCGCTTGGATGAATAAAGGCGGTTTTGTCAATCATGTATTAAGACTCCCGGCGACGGGCGCACATCATTGATGCCTCGCAAGCAATCTCACCATCTACTTTTGCGACACCTTTAAAACGAGCAACACCACGACGCTCTTTAATGAATTCAACTTCCAGAACCATCTGGTCACCCGGAAGGACCGGACGTTTAAAGCGTGCATCATCGATTGCTGCGAAGTAATACAGTTCGCCTGGCTCCAGTTTACCCACGCTTTTAAATGCCAGAATACCGGTGGCCTGAGCCATCGCTTCCAGAATCAATACGCCTGGGAAGATAGGTTTGCCCGGGAAATGGCCCTGGAAGAACGGTTCGTTAAAAGAAACGTTTTTCACAGCACGCAAAAATTTGCCTTTCTCAAAATCCAGCACGCGATCAACCAGTAAAAACGGGTAACGGTGTGGCAATAAATCCAGTATCTCTTCAATACGCAGAGTATGAGTGTCAGTAGTCAAAATACTCTTCCTGTCTATAAAAAACTGATGGCATCAATAACACGGCCTGCCAGACCCCAAAAAAAGGTCATCAGGCAGGCCGCAAATAGGAACGTATGTCGCAGGTTCACTCAACAAAGGGAACACAAAGCGTCACCGTAAATGGTAATTAATCTTTTTCGATTTTACGCTCGACAGCTTTCAAGCGCTTATTCATCTCATCAATATTCATTACCAACGCAGCCGTCTTACGCCAAACTTTATTCGGTTGTAACGGAATACCGGAGGAGTATACCCCAGGTTCAGTGATTGGTCGCATCACCATTCCCATTCCTGTTACGACAGCCTGGTCACAAATCTCCATGTGACCGTTGATAACACTGGCTCCACCGATTTGGCAGTAGCGTCCAATTTTCAGACTACCGGCCATAATAACACCGCCAGCCACCGCCGTATTGTCTCCAATCACGACGTTGTGTGCAATCTGGCATTGGTTATCAATGATAACGCCGTTGCTGATAATGGTGTCATCCAGCGCGCCGCGGTCAATCGTGGTGCACGCACCAATTTCTACGCGATCGCCAATGATGACGGTGCCCAGCTGAGGAATTTTGATCCAGTTGCCGCGGTCGTTGGCATAACCAAAACCGTCAGCACCGATCACCGTACCTGACTGAATCAGGCACAACTCACCAATTTCTACGCGGTGATAAATAGAAACGTTGGCCCACAAATGTGTACCCGCGCCTATTTTTGCCTCTTTACCGATAAAGCAGCCTGCGCCGATGACAACATTGTCACCCAGCACAACGCCCGATTCGATGACTGCATTTGCGCCAACCGAGACATTCTTACCCAATGAAGCACTGTCTGATATCACCGCGCTCGCAGCAATATCCTGTGCCGGTGCTGGCGTAGTATCCAGCAACTGCGCCATACGCGCGTATGTCAGGTAAGGGTTTTTAACCACTAATGCCGCTGTAGGGCAAAATGGCAGATCCGCTTCCGTCAACACTACGGCACCTGCATGACAGGAGGCCAACTGTTCACGGTAGCGGCTGTTTGATAAAAACGTGATTTGCTCAGAGTGTGCGGAATGCATTGAAGCAACGCCGGTGATGGCAATTTCGCCATCACCGTGCAATTGTGCATCCAACTGCTGTGCGAGATCAGCCAGTCGAATTGAAGACATGTTTATTTAACCTGTTTCAGCACATCAGCAGTAATATCTTTGTCATTGCTTGCGTATGCAATAGCGTTTGCATCAATAACAACATCATAACCTTCTTTGCTGGCAACAGATTTCACAGCGTCCTGAATACGGCTCAGGATTTTGTTACGTTCTTCGCCCTGGCGACGACGGTTATCTTGCTCGAACTGCTGCGCTTTAGCTGAGAAAGCTTCGCGCTGAGCCATAACGTCTTTTTCGAGTTTAGAACGATCGCTGGCTTTCATGGTCGAGCCATCACGTTGCAGACGTTGCATTTTGGTTTGCAGATCACGTTCCTGAGATTGCAAATCAGTTGCACGACTTTTGAACTCGTTTTCCAGTTGTTTAGCCACAGCTTCGCGAGCTGGCATCTGTTGGAAAATGCTAGCGACGTTAACGATAGCAATTTTGTCAGCAGCCTGAACGCTAGCTGAAGAAGCCATAACTAAACCGAGGCCTGCGGCATATAACCACTTTTTCACTATAAACTCCTTCCATCACCCGTTTGTGCCAGATGGCACAGTAAATTACACAAAACACCCGACATTAAAACAATACACGGGCCGAAACCCGTGTATCAAATTCAGCATCAGGCCATTGCGATTCAGCTGAATAAACGCTTTGCAAACAAAACGTTACCAGGTTTTACCAATGTTAAACTGGAACTGTTCCGCTTTGTCGCCTTCGTATTTCTTAACTGGCTGTGCGTAAGAGAACACCAGCGGCCCCAGAGGAGACTGCCACTGCAACGCCAGACCAGAAGACACACGAATGTTGCCAGGCTTACTGTAATCAGGCACACCCGCTGCAATAGTTTGCGGCGTGTTTTCCCAACCTGTATCCCAGACTGTACCGCTATCCACGAACAGAGACGTACGCAATGAGTTAGCGTATTTCTCGCTAACAAACGGAGTTGGAACAATCAGTTCCGCACTCAGGATGGCCATTGCGTTACCGCCCACTGCATCGCTCGAATTATCAATCGGGCAGGTGCTGTACGAGGTATTAGCCGTAGTACATTTGTAATAAGCTGCTTTCGGACCGATGGTGTTCGACTGGAAACCACGAACACTGCTTGAACCGCCGGCATAGAAGTTGTCATAGAACGGCACTTCTTTGCCGCCCAGACCATCCGCATAACCTGCGCGCGCACGCCCCATCAGTACCCAATCACGATCCTGATTCAGCGGCATATAGCTGGTTGAATCGAAAGTGATTTTATAATATTCGTTATCTGAACCCGGCACGGTCACTTTACCGTTCAGGCTGGCTTTGGTCCCTGACGTCGGGAAGTAACCACGGTCAAGGTTGTTATAACCCCAGCCCAGATTCACGAAGAAGTCATCAGCACTGAAATCAGCATCTGAGTTATCGCTGGTCGTTACCGCAGGTTTCAGGCCCACAGAGTTCAGATAACGGAACATCGCGATCTGAGGTTCCATATTGGACAGATCGTTGTGTACGTAATCCAGCCCCAGACGCAATGAGTTGTTCTCATTGACAGGGAAACCAAGGTTGCCGCCAATACCGTAACTTCTGTTGGTATAGTCAGACAGGTCCGCATTATCCGCTTTAAAGTCGTTATAGAAAATACGACCGCCCAGACTCACACCGTCAACGGTGAAGTACGGGTCTGTGATCGTGAATTCTGCGTACGTCTGGTAATCATTTTTCGTACCGCTGATGCCTACGGAGTTACCCGTACCCAGCCAGTTGTCCTGCTGGACACCAACCTGGAAGCTGACACCACTTTCAGTACCGTAACCGACACCAAAGTTGAAACTACCGGTGTTACGTTCTTTCACTTTGTAGACCACATCAACCTGGTCCGGTGAACCCGGAACGCGTTGTGTATCCACATCAACAGTTTCGAAGTAACCCAGACGGTTCAGACGCTCTTTACCTTTATCGACCAGATCATTACCTAACCAGGCACCTTCCATCTGACGCATTTCACGGCGCAGAACGCTGTCTTTACTGGTGTCATTGCCTTCGAAACGGATATGACGCACATAGAAACGGTTACCCGCATCTACGTTGATATGCAGTTTTACTGTCTTGTCTGCATCGTTAATTTCAGGCTGAGTAGTCACACGCGGATAGGCATAGCCATAACGGCCCAACATCTGCTTGATGTCGTTTTCCATCTTGGTGACTTTAGCGCCGTTGTACAGCTCGCCTTTATCAATTTTAGTCAGGCTCTGAACTTCAGCTGAGTGACCCGCCATGCTGCCGGTAACTTCAACGCCAGAAAGTTTGTACTGCTCACCTTCTGTGATGTTCAGCGTGATGTAGATGCCTTTTTTGTCCGGCGTCAGGCTGACCTGAGTCGAATCAATGTTGAAACGGGCATAACCGCGATCCAGATAGAAACTGCGCAGGGTTTCAAGGTCACCCGCCAGCTTTTGTTTCTGGTATTTACGGTCACCGACCACGTTCCACCAAGGCACTTCATCGCGCAACTGGAAGCGGGAAATCAGTTCATCAGTCGAGAAGGCATGGTTACCCACGATGTTGATCTGCTGAATTTTGGCAGAAACACCTTCGGTAAACACCAGTTTCAGGTCAACACGATTACGCGGTAAAGGGGTCACAACCGCTTTTACCGACGCACTGTATTTACCGACGCTGTAATAGAAATCTTCCAGGCCTTTTTCAATACTGCCGATGGTTGTACGGTCAAGCGCTTCGCCAACGCGGACGCCAGAGGCTTCCAGGTTTTGTTTCAGCATGTCATCTTTCACCGATTTATTACCGGAGAAAGTGATGCTGGCAATCGTTGGACGTTCCTTGACCTGGACAATCAGAGAATCACCATCGCGAAGGACACGAACGTCCTCAAAGTTGCCAGTGGCAAACAATGCGCGAATGGTATTACTGATGTCATCGTCAGTAACGGTATCACCGACACGAACCGGCATATTGAGTAACGCCGCACCGACGGCAACTCGCTGCAGGCCTTCGAAATGAATATCTTTCACTACGAAACCGTCTGCACCGTATACGGTGGCGCTGCCAAACAGCAGCGACGCTATGAGCAACTTTTTGATCGCCATCGTTGTTATGCGTTCTTCCTAACCTAATCTCCGGTCTTAAAGACGGGAGAAATCATTGAAAAGTGCAAGCCCCATCAACAACACCAGCAAAACTGAACCAATGCGGTAACTGAAGTCCTGAACTCGCTCGGAAACTGGCCCACCTTTGAGCTTTTCTATTGCAAGAAACAGCAGGTGGCCACCATCTAATACCGGTAACGGGAAGAGGTTGATGATCCCCAGATTGACACTGATGAGTGCCAAAAACGTGAGGTAAGACACCAAACCATACTCCGCTGACATTCCTGCGCCCTGTGCGATGGAGATTGGGCCACTCAGATTGTTCAGCTTCACATCCCCGGTAATTAACTTACCCAGCATGCTCACGGTGAGTTTCATCAGTTGCCAGGTTTTATCCCCGGCCTCATAAAACGCCACAAACGGACCATACTGACGGATTGTTTTGTATTCATCAGGCAGCGGCACCACTTTCGGGACCACACCAGCAAAACCCTGTATTTTGCCTTTACCTGCAGACTTCGTATCCGGCGTCAGTGTTAAAGCGACGGGAGAACCACCCCGCTCAACTTCCAGACTGATTGGCTTGCCCGGATTGTCACGCACCTGAATGACAAACGACTGCCAACTTTCCAGAATCTGACCATCGACTTTAACGATCCTGTCTCCGGCTTGCAAACCCGCCTTTTGCGCGGCTGAATCTGGCTGCACTTCCTGCAAGACAGATTCTATCTGCGGACCTCGTGGAATCATACCCAGAGAGACCACCGGATCCTGCTTTTCAGGATCAAACTGCCACTGACGTAAATTCAGTGTTTTCTCAACAACATTATTGGAGCCAAAAGGCGCAACTCCCACTGTCGTTTGATCATCACCAATCTCGCCAATCAACGCCATACGAACTGAATCCCAATCAGGCGTTTCGATACCGGCAACAGACTTTAGTTCCATTCCCGGAGAAATATTGGATTGCGCAGCGATTGAATTTGCAGTGACATTTGCAACAACCGGACGCACGGTCGGCACACCAATCACGAAGATCAGCCAGTATGCAAAAACAGCAAAGATAAAATTGGCAATTGGCCCGGCGCTGATGATAGCAGCACGCTGCCAGATTTTTTTGTTATTAAAGGATTGATGACGAAATTCAGGGGCTACAGCCTCGACGCGTTCGTCGAGCATTTTGACGTAGCCCCCGAGAGGAATAATGGCCAGCACATACTCCGTTCCCTGGCGATCGGTGCGACGCCACAATGCACGACCGAAACCAACAGAGAAGCGTTCAACACGCACACCACAACGACGAGCAACCCAGAAATGGCCGAACTCGTGCACGGTGATAAGCACCCCCAATGCAACGATAAAGGCGGCCAGGCTCCAGAGTATGTTCATCATATGTCCAACTATTCCTTAGAAAACTTCACCGTCTGCGACGGTTAATACACTAACAGCATCAGACAGGCGAATACAGGAACCGCAGCAGTCAGGCTGTCAATGCGATCCAATATTCCGCCATGACCCGGGATCATATGACCACTGTCTTTGATTCCGGCTTCACGCTTGAACATACTTTCCGTCAGGTCGCCCAGCACAGAAGCCAGCGCAGCAACCACAGAACAAATCAATAACGTTGCTGGCTGCACGCTCAAAGGTGCATACCGGCCAAACAACCAGGCTATCAGGGCAGATGTCACCAGCCCACCGATAAACCCTTCCCAGGTTTTCCCCGGAGAAACTTTTGGTGCCAGTTTATGCTTACCGAACAACTTACCAAACAGGTAAGCACCGGAATCAGCACCCCAGACCAGCAGCATGACATATAACAGCCACCACGCGCCTGTGTGAGGATTCTCAGCATAACCGTACTGACGCAACGCAACCATGCCCCAGAAGAACGGCACAATCGTCAGTACGCCAAACAGCACACGCAACACGCGCGAATGACGCCAGAATGCAGCGGAAGCCGGATACGCAACAACCAGAACTAACGCCAGACACCACCACGCCAGCGCTGCCCACAGCGAGCCGCTAACCTGTGGTAAGTAAACACTCTGATGATAAGCCGGAATGCTCAACATCATGGCGGCTAACAGAAAACCACACAGTATCGCCAGCCAGATACGCTGACTACGGGTTGCAAGCCCGGCGAGCTGACCCCACTCCCACGCGGCCAGCATGCACACCACTAGGGTGACAATGGCGAACCCCACCGGCGGCAGCAAAAAGAGTGCTGCAATAACAATCGGTATTAAAATCAAAGCTGTGATAATGCGATACTTCAGCAAATGTTCTCCCTAGGACGCATCGGCGCCGATAGGTGTAGTCCCCCCGAAGCGGCGCTCTCGCTGTGCAAACGCGGTCAACGCACCTTCAAAGGTGTTTTCATCAAAATCAGGCCAGAGGACATCGGTAAAGTAGAGCTCCGCATAGGCAATCTGCCACAGCAAAAAGTTACTGATCCGATGTTCCCCACCGGTTCTGATCACCAAATCGACGGGTGCCAGTTCGCTCATACAGACCGCTGAATTCAGCAATTCTTCTGTAATCTGCTCTGCCCGCAATGTACCGGCTTCAACCTGCCCGGCCAGCGTCTTCACGCCCTGAATAATATCCCACCGGCCACCGTAATTTGCAGCGATGTTCAGGGTCAGACCGTCGTTATTTTGAGTAAGTGTTTCTGAACGACGAATGCGTTCCTGCAGACGAGCACTAAAACGACTGACATCGCCAATGATCCGCAACCTGACATTGTGTTTATGCAGGCTTTTAACTTCGCTGTCTAACGCACGAACGAACAGCTCCATCAAGGCGGAAACTTCCTGAGCCGGACGATTCCAGTTTTCACTGCTAAAGGCATAAAGCGTGAGCGCATCAAGGTGATGACTGGCAGCAAAGCTTACCGCTTTACGCACTGACTTCACTCCCGCTTTATGACCGAATACCCTCATTTTACCCTGACGTTTTGCCCAGCGTCCGTTGCCGTCCATGATAATGGCAACATGGCGAGGTTGAGAGCAACACATATCAGACATCTGTTGATTTTCGAGGGACATAACGCGTACTCATTTCCTTTTATCAGAACACAACGGCTTTCCAGCTGACATAAGCCTGATATGGCTCACGCTACAACGTTTAGCTGACGCTGCACCTTTTACCGAGGGTGCGGCAACACGCGCAAAAAAGCCGTGTCTCCCTTACAGGCACGGCTTACACTGACAGATCACCGATTCACCTTTAACATTCAGGCTCAGAAAAGCCAAATCTACTGTCAGTGTGGCGCAGACTATACCATTTCAATGTGGCGCTAACAAACTGCTGCATAAGCACTAAACCGGTCTTATCGCGCAAACTGAGGAAGTTTATCCTTTGCCGATGCACGTGCGCGAGCGTCAATCTCCAACACTTCCTCAACAGACGTCGGTTCGGCGCTCACTAACTGCTCCATAACCTGACGATTCAGTGAAGCAATGTCAGTAAAACGAATCTCGCCATTCAGGAAAGCCGCCACTGAAATTTCATTTGCTGCATTCAGCGTGGTAGTGGCCGCCTGCCCGGTATTGCTGGCTTCGATAGCAAGCTGAAGGCAAGGATAACGCGCGTAATCCGGATCGCTAAACGTCAGTGCGCCCATCTTACAAAAATCCAGTGCTTCAACGTCAGTCGCCACACGGCGGGGATACGCCATGGCATGCGCAATGGGCGTTCGCATATCCGGTGAACCCAGCTGAGCCAGTACGCTGCCGTCACGGTAGCGAACCATAGAATGGATAACCGACTGCGGATGGATAATTACTTCCATTTCGGCGGCTGACGCATTAAACAGCCAGCGCGCTTCAATATACTCCAGCCCTTTGTTCATCATCGTGGCAGAGTCGACAGAAATCTTGCGTCCCATTGACCAGTTCGGATGAGCGCATGCCTGTTCCGGTGTCACGCGGCTGAATTGATCTAAAGGTAATTCGCGGAATGGTCCGCCGGAACCGGTCAGCACAATGCGCGAAATCCCGTGTGCCTCGAGTGAAGCATAGCCCAGTTGTCTCTGAACGGATTCAGGCAAACTCTGGAAAATCGCATTGTGTTCGCTGTCGATAGGCAAAAGTTGAGACTGACTCTGACGCACGGCATCCATGAAAATGCGGCCGCAGGTCACCAGGGATTCTTTATTTGCCAGAAGAACTTGTTTGCCCGCACGAACGGCAGACAACGTCGGTAACAGCCCCGCAGCGCCGACAATGGCAGACATCACCTGATCGACATCATCCAGCGCCGCCAGTTCGATTGCCGCATCCGGGCCAGACAGGACTTCAGTGTTGATTCCCTGTTCCGACAAGATTGCCCGCAATTTGCGCGTAGAAGACTCATCCGCCATCGACACATAGGCCGGACGAAACTCCAGACATTGCTGGGCCATAACGTCGACATTGCGGCCCGCAACCAGAGCCTTAACAGAGAACGCGTCAGGGTTTGACCGGACAACGGAAAGCGTGCTGGTGCCGACAGATCCTGTCGAACCAAGAATAGTCATTTGTTTCATGAAAATGCCCGGGATAACGCTCGTAAATTCGGAAAGTGCACAGTCTGAAACCTCTTATCGGGCTTGTCCATGAGATTGTGCAGACAGATAAAAGAATTGGAGGCCACTTAAAAACAAAGCGCCGCAATTGCGGCGCTTTGTGAGAGACATAAGCCGGATTAGAAATCCATCAGTTCAGTTTCTTTTTCAGCTAACGCAACGTCGATTTTCTTGATGAAAATGTCAGTCAGTTTCTGAATATCGTCCTGAGAACGGCGATCTTCATCTTCGCTGATTTCTTTATCTTTCAGCAGTGCTTTGGTTTTGTCGTTAGCGTCGCGGCGGACGTTACGCACAGAAACACGGCCCTGCTCTGCTTCGCCACGAACAACTTTGATCAGGTCTTTACGACGCTCTTCAGTCAGTGCTGGCAATGGAACGCGGATGGTCGCTCCCGCAGAAGATGGGTTCAGACCCAAATCAGATGTCATGATCGCTTTTTCCACAGCCGCGCTGATAGAGCGGTCAAATACGGAAATAGCCAAAGTACGGGAATCTTCAACCGTTACCTGAGCCAGCTGGCGCAGTGGTGTAGATGAACCATAGTAATCGACCATGATGCCATCCAGGATGCCTGGAGAAGCACGACCGGTACGGATTTTGCTGATATGTGTTTTGAATGCTTCAACGCATTTATCCATACGGATTTCAGCGTCTTTTTTGATTTCGTTAATCACGTTGTGAACCCTTGAAAGCTGGTTACCTGGCAGACCATAACATCAGTATAGTCCGTGAATACTTATGCCAGCACAGGCTGGCTGAACGGTATGTTCAATTGTGAAGGATCACTCCGCGTTAGAAATCAGCGTCCCTTCATTTTCACCCATCACCACTCGGCGCAGTGCGCCCGGTTTGTTCATGTTGAAAACACGAATTGGCAGATTGTGATCGCGGGCCAGTGTAAACGCCGCCAGATCCATCACTTTCAATTCCTGTTCCAGCACTTCCTGATAGGTCAATTTTTCGTACAATGTCGCGTCCGGATTTTTCACCGGGTCGGCGGAATAAACACCGTCGACTTTGGTGGCTTTTAATACCACATCGGCTTCGATTTCGATACCACGCAGGCACGCTGCTGAGTCGGTGGTAAAGAAAGGATTGCCGGTACCGGCGGAGAAAATCACCACGCGGTTATGACGCAACAGGCTGATCGCTTCAGCCCAGCTGTAATTATCACAAACACCGTTCAAAGGGATTGCGGACATCAAACGTGCGTTAACATAAGCACGGTGTAACGCGTCACGCATCGCCAGACCATTCATGACAGTCGCCAGCATACCCATATGGTCGCCTACAACACGATTCATGCCAGCCTGCGCCAGACCCGCACCGCGGAACAAGTTACCGCCGCCGATCACAACGCCTACCTGAATGCCGAGTTCGACCAGCTCTTTCACTTCCTGAGCCATACGATCTAATACACTCGCGTCGATACCAAAACCTTCACTGCCCTGCAGGGCTTCGCCACTGAGTTTGAGCAGGATACGCTGATAAACGGGTTTCGCATTGGTAGCCATGGTGTCTGTCCTAGAAGCAATGTGTCTTAATGGATAGTCGGTCTTTACATCATAGCGCTGTCTGAATGGCCACACGCACAATGTAATGGGAATTTGGGGCTGGATAAAACGGAACCGCCCTTTCGCAGCGGTTCCATTTTAGGTGTATCAGATACTGATTAAGACTGTTTGGTCATCGCTGCAACTTCAGCAGCAAAGTCAGTCTCAACTTTCACGATACCTTCGCCCACTTCGAAGCGGATGAAGTTAACAACGTCAGCGTTGTGCTCTTTCAGAACCTGGCCCACAGTTTTGCTTGGGTCGATTACGAAAGGCTGACCAGTCAGAGAAACTTCGCCGGTGAATTTCTTCATGCGGCCTTCAACCATTTTCTCTGCGATTTCTTTAGGCTTGCCAGACTGCATAGCGATGTCCAGCTGTACCTGGTACTCTTTTTCAACAACTTCAGCAGACACGTCTTCTGGTTTAACAAATTCAGGCTTGCTTGCAGCAACGTGCATAGCGATTTGTTTAACCAGATCTTCGTCAGCGCCTTTAGCTGCGATCAGAACACCGATACGTGCGCCGTGCAGGTAGCTACCCAACACTTCGCCTTCCAGGGAAGAAACGCGACGAATGTTGATGTTTTCACCGATTTTTGCGACCAGAGCAACACGCTCTTCTTCGAATTGTGCTTTCAGCACTTCAACGTCGGTGATTTTGCCTGCAACCGCAGCGTCCAATACTTTGTCAGCGAAAGCCTGGAAACCACCATCTTTAGCAACGAAGTCAGTCTGGCAGTTAACTTCCAGAATCACACCGTAGTTGCCTTCGATTTTGGTTTTGATCACGCCGTCAGCAGCTACGTTGCCTGCTTTTTTCGCCGCTTTGATCGCGCCAGATTTACGCATATTTTCAATTGCCAGCTCGATGTCGCCGTTAGCTTCAACCAGAGCTTTCTTACAATCCATCATGCCAGCGCCAGTACGTTCGCGCAGTTCTTTTACCAGGGCAGCGGTAATATCAGCCATTGTATTTTCCTCGATTATCTCAGTGCAAAAAGGCTTTTTGCGGTGAGATATTTCTCGCATTTAAGATAAGCAAAGGGGGCCAATAAAGGCCCCCTAACCAACATATTTCAATACCTGGTTAATAAGGGCTCTGCTGAGCTTGCCTTATTATTCAGCTTCTACGAAGCTTTCTTCTGCCTGAACAGCCAGATCTTGCGAACGGCCTTCACGGACAGTAGCAGCAACAGCGCTCAGGTACAGATTTACTGCACGGATTGCGTCATCGTTACCTGGGATAACAAAGTCAACGCCATCCGGATCGGAGTTGGTATCAACAATGGAGAATACCGGGATACCCAGGTTGTTAGCTTCTTTGATTGCAATGTGTTCGTGATCAGCATCGACAACGAACAGAGCATCAGGAAGACCACCCATATCCTTGATACCACCCAGGCTGTTTTCCAGCTTAGCCAATTCGCGAGTACGCATCAGCGCCTCTTTCTTGGTCAGCTTCTCGAAAGTACCGTCCTGAGACTGAACTTCCAGATCTTTCAAACGTTTGATGGACTGACGAACAGTTTTCCAGTTAGTCAGCATGCCGCCCAACCAGCGATGGTTCACGAAGAACTGGTCGCAGTTGTGTGCAGCTTCTTTTACCGCTTCGCTTGCTGCGCGTTTAGTACCAACGAACAGGATTTTGCCTTTACGGGCAGAAATCTTCTGCAACTCAGCCAGAGCTTCGTTGAACATTGGAACAGTTTTTTCCAGGTTGATGATGTGAACCTTGTTACGTGCGCCGAAGATGAATGGCTTCATTTTCGGGTTCCAGTAACGGGTTTGGTGACCGAAGTGAACACCAGCCTGGAGCATGTCGCGCATGGAAACAGTTGCCATGATAAAACCTCTATTAAGTAGTTGGGGTTATGCCTCCACGTATCCCATAACACCGACCCTGCAGAACGAATTCCCAGAGCACCCCGGCGAATGTGTCGATACGTGTGTGTTATTACTTACGTTAATAAGTACACAATGAGTGATTTTGGCTTTAATCCCTCAGCGTCGTTAAGACTCAGAGCGGATTGCCGGCGCGCTTTATACCATAAATAACGACCCGGCAGCAACTTTTGTTCACCGGATGACTTCCCGGAAAATGATAGTTTGGCAGGTAATATCAGGGCTGATACCATAAGCCACAGCTAATTATTGACGACATCGGTGCAGAAATAAAGCACACCCGATGTACAGAACCTGCAGGATTACTCATGGCAATTTCAATCAAAACCCCGGAAGATATCGAAAAAATGCGCGTCGCTGGCCGTCTGGCTGCGGAAGTGCTGGAAATCATTGAGCCTTACGTTAAACCGGGCGTCAGCACCGGCGAGCTCGACCGAATTTGTTCCGATCACATCGTCAACAAACAGCACGCCATTTCTGCCTGCCTGGATTACCACGGCTTCCCGAAATCGGTCTGCATCTCTATCAACGAAGTGGTCTGCCACGGTATCCCGAGCGAAGACAAAATCCTTAAAGATGGCGACATCGTCAATATCGACGTTACCGTGATTAAAGACGGTTTCCACGGCGATACCTCTAAGATGTTCATCGCAGGCAAACCGACCATTCTTGGCGAACGTCTTTGCCGTATCACGCAGGAAAGCCTGTACATTGCTCTGCGCATGATCAAGCCGGGCATCCGCCTGCGCACGCTGGGTAAAGAGATCCAAAAATTCGTGGAAGCGGAGAAATTCTCCGTGGTGCGCGAATATTGCGGTCACGGCATCGGCGAAGGTTTCCACGAAGAACCTCAGGTTCTGCATTACGATGCGGATGACGGTGGCGTTGTGTTACAGGCCGGTATGGCTTTCACCGTTGAACCGATGGTCAATGCCGGTGATTACCGTATCCGCACCATGAAAGACGGCTGGACAGTAAAAACTAAAGATCGCAGCTTGTCGGCTCAGTACGAGCATACTATTGTGGTGACAGATAACGGTTGTGAAATTATGACGCTGCGTAAGGATGACACCATCCCGGCTATCCTGACGCACGACTAACAGTTCCCCGCTCGGCGCAGAGGGGTTAAATCTGTCAATCAAACCGGCGAAAGCCGGTTTTTTTATCCTTAACGTGTAGGAATAGGCTGCGCATCTATGATTGAAAATTTCTCTGCTGAAAAGAGCCTGCTGCCGCAAACGACACAGGAACTCACCCGCGCTTTCCCGCCACAGCCTGTTTCCCCTTCCGCCTACCCGGATGACGACTTAAACCGTCAGAGCCTCAAGCAACACATGGAACAGTTTCAGGTCTGGCTGGCAGAAGCTTTCAATGCGGGACAGCGCGCCGAAGAACTGGTCGATGCACGCACGCATTATATTGACCAGTTGCTGCAACGCCTGTGGACGTTTTACGGCTTTGACAATATCCCGGAAACCGCAATGGTGGCCGTCGGTGGTTACGGCCGCGGCGAATTGCATCCGCTGTCTGATATCGACGTGCTGGTACTCAGCCAGAAGCGCCTCAACGATGAGCAGGCGCAGCGCATTGGCGAGCTGATTACCCTGTTGTGGGATCTGAAGCTGGAAGTCGGTCACAGCGTGCGTACGCTGGAGGAATGTCTGCTGGAAGGGCTGGCCGATTTAACGGTCGCGACCAATCTGATCGAATCCCGCCTGATTTGCGGCGATGTCGCCTTGTTCCTCAACATGCAAAAACACATTTTCAGTGACGGTTTCTGGCCTTCGCCAAATTTCTTCCGTGCCAAAATTACCGAGCAAAAAGAGCGTCACCAGCGCTATCACGGCACCAGCTACGGCCTGGAACCCGACATCAAAAGCAGCCCCGGCGGCCTGCGTGATATCCACACCATATTGTGGGTCGCCCGCCGCCACTTCGGGGCCACATCGCTCGATGAAATGGTCGCGTTTGGCTTCCTGACAAAAGCCGAACGCAACGAACTGCTTGAATGCCAGAGCTTCCTGTGGCGCATTCGTTTTGCGCTGCATCTGGTGCTGCCACGTTACGATAACCGCCTGCTCTTCGACAGACAGCAAAGCGTGGCGCAACTGTTACAATATCAGGGCGAAGGCAACCAGCCCGTCGAACGCATGATGAAAGATTTCTACCGTATGACCCGCCGGGTTGGCGAACTGAATCAGATGTTATTGCAGCTGTTTGATGAGGCGATTCTGGCCATCGGGCCGAATGAAAAACCCCGTCCGCTGGATGAGAATTTCCAGCTGCGCGGTGACCTCATCGATCTGCGTGATGAATCACTGTTTGAGCACCGCCCGGAAACCATCATCAGCATGTTTCAGTTGATGGTTCGCCATCGAGAAATCAAAGGCATTTACTCCACCACGGTACGTTTGCTACGCCATGCACGCCGTCATCTGAAAGAACCGTTGTGCATGATCCCGCAGGCGCGTGAAACCTTTATGTCGATTCTGCGCCACCCCGGCGCCGTCTCGCGAGCGCTGGTGCCAATGCATCGCCACAGCGTTCTCTGGGCTTATATGCCGCAGTGGGGGCAAATCGTCGGACAGATGCAGTTTGACCTTTTCCACGCCTATACAGTTGATGAACACACCATTCGCGTTCTGCAAAAATTAGAAAGCTTCGCCCATGAAGAAACGCGGCCAAAACATCCGTTGTGCGTGGAATTGTATCCGCGCCTGCCGCAGCCTGAATTGCTGCTGATCGCTGCCCTCTTCCACGATATCGCCAAAGGACGCGGCGGCGACCATTCCATTCTCGGCGCGCAGGACGTACTGGAGTTTGCCGAACTTCACGGCCTGAACTCGCGCGAAACACAACTCGTCTCGTGGCTGGTGCGCTGCCATCTGCTGATGTCAGTCACCGCGCAGCGCCGCGATATTCAGGATCCCAATGAAATCCAGCAATTCGCCGCCGAGATGCAGAGCGAGGTGCGTCTGCGTTATCTGGTCAGCCTGACGGTTGCCGATATCTGCGCGACCAACGAAACGCTGTGGAACAGCTGGAAACAGAGCCTGATACGCGAGCTGTATTTCGCCACCGAAAAACAGCTGCGCCGCGGCATGCAAAATACACCGGATCTGCGCGAGCGCGTGCGTCATCACCGCTTGCAGGCGCTGGCGTTGCTGCGTATGGATAATATCGATGAGGAAGCGCTGCACCGTATCTGGAGCCGCTGCCGCGCCGATTACTTCCTTCGCCATTCACCGAATCAGCTCGCGTGGCACGCCAGACATTTGCTTGAGCATGACTCTTCCAAACCTCTGGTGTTAGTCAGCCGTCAGGCCACGCGTGGCGGCACAGAGATATTCATCTGGAGCGCTGACCGCCCGTATCTGTTCGCCACGGTAGCCGGTGAGCTGGACAGACGTAACCTGAGCATCCACGACGCCCAGATTTTCACTAACCGCGACGGCATGGCGATGGACACCTTTATCGTGCTGGAACCGGACGGCAGCCCGCTGGCGCAGGACCGGCACGAAGCCATCCGTTATGCGCTGGAACAATCGATGACGCAGGCTTATCAGCCGCCGCGTGCGCGACGCCCGTCACCGAAACTGCGCCATTTCAGCGTGCAGACCGAAGTCAGCTTCCTGCCGACACATACCGACCGCAGGACGTATATGGAACTGGTCGCGCTCGATCAGCCGGGTCTGCTGGCACGCGTCGGCGAAGTCTTCTCGGATCTGGGGCTTTCGTTACATGGCGCAAGGATTTCGACCATCGGCGAGCGCGTAGAAGACTTATTTATTCTGGCCAATGGCGAGCGCCGCGCGCTGGATAAACAAACTCGCAAGGAAATCACACGCCGATTAACCGAGGCACTCAACCCGGGCGATAAAATGTGATACAAGTACCATTATCTTTTAAAACCAATTCAGGAAAGAGAACAGGATGCAGCAACTACAAACCGTTATTGAACAAGCCTTCGAACGCCGTGCGGACATCACCCCGGCAAACGTTGACAGCGTAACGCGCGACGCCGTGAACCAGGTCATCAACAAAATCGACAGCGGCGAATTGCGCGTTGCCGAGAAGATTGATGGCGAATGGGTAACGCATCAGTGGCTGAAGAAAGCGGTGCTGCTGTCCTTCAGAATCAACGACAACCAGGTTATGGAAGGTGGCGAAAGCCGTTACTTCGACAAAGTCCCGATGAAATTCGCAGACTACGACGAAGCCCGTTTCCAGCGTGAAGGTTTCCGCGTAGTGCCACCGGCGGCAGTCCGTAAAGGCGCGTTCATCGCCCGTAACACGGTACTGATGCCTTCTTACGTCAACATCGGCGCATACGTTGATGAAGGCACCATGGTTGATACCTGGGCGACTGTCGGTTCTTGCGCGCAGATCGGCAAAAACGTTCACCTGTCCGGCGGCGTTGGCATCGGTGGCGTTCTGGAGCCACTTCAGGCTAACCCGACCATCATCGAAGACAACTGCTTCATCGGCGCGCGTTCAGAAATCGTTGAAGGCGTGATTGTTGAAGAAGGCTCTGTGATTTCCATGGGCGTTTACATCGGCCAGAGCACCAAAATTTACGACCGTGAAACCGGCGAAGTATTCTACGGCCGCGTACCTGCAGGTTCCGTCGTGGTTTCCGGCAACCTGCCTTCTAAAGACGGTAAATACAGCCTGTACTGCGCCGTTATCGTGAAGAAAGTGGATGCGAAAACTCTGGGCAAAACAGGCCTGAATGAGTTGCTGCGCACCATCGAGTAAAATTAAATAGCGGGTAATTCAAAAAGATTACCCGCTATTTTTTTATCTTGCAGATGGCGAATTGTGTCATCAGTCAACGATTCGGACCGCTGTTTGGTTCATTATGATCAACAGATATTCTCCTAAACGAAGGTGGCGCTATGTATGACAATCTGAAAAGCCTGGGCATTAATAATCCCGACGATATTGATCGTTACAGCCTGCGTCAGGAGGCCAATAACGATATTCTGAAGATCTATTTCCGCAGAGACAAAGGCGAATTTTTTGCTAAAAGCGTGAAATTCAAATACCCACGTCAGCGCAAAACGATCGTGGCCGATAATGCGGGTCAGGGATATAAAGAAATTCATGAAATCAGCCCGAATCTGCGTTATGTCATTGATGAGCTGGATCAAATCTGTCAGCGCGATCAGGTCGAAGTGGATCTGAAACGTAAAATTCTTGATGACCTTCGTCACCTTGAATCCGTTGTGGCAAATAAAATTTCTGAGATTGAATCCGATCTGGAAAAACTAACTAACGGCCGCTGATTAATCACAATCCAAACCGCCATAAAGCAAAAAGGTCAGGTTTTAAACCTGACCTTTTTTATTACCTTGCGCTGCGCCTGACTGACTTATTTTCAGCAATAACTTATTTCAGCAGCTGGCCCCATTTTTCGGCCCACGGAATTGCCACGGTTTCCGGCTCAGCCGTTTCCATCGCGTCAACTTCCAGCATTTCGCCAATCCGGGAAGCGCCCTGCTCTTGCAATAAATCATCCAGCTTATGACCGCCGCCACAGAAATGATCGTAGCTGCTGTCGCCCAGCGCAATCATGCCATAACGAAGCTCTGGCTGATAACCGACGGTATCTCGAATCGCGGCATAAAGCGGCGCGATGCTGTCGGGCAAATCGCCCTGACCGGTCGTCGACGTCACCACCAGCACAAAATGATGGCGGTAATACTGCCAGGCTTCCAGTGTGCCTTCTTCAAACAGTTTGACGTCATGCCCCTCGCTTTTGAGCACGGTTTCCGCTTCTTCCGCTACCAGTAACGCATTGCCGTAAACCGTCCCGACAAAAATTCCGACTTCAGCCATGAGCTTCACTCCTGTATGATCTTAACGTCTTAAATTTGTGCACTATCCTGACCGTAAGCGGGGTCAAACTCAACCCTTTCAAGCCCGGGGACTTTTCCCTGCCAGCCGAACTGCTTCACGACATTTTGCCAGCGATGATCCCAGCGAGCCTGCAAGCTGAGCAACTCACCCGTCACCGGATGTGGCAGCTGCATATGGCTGGCATGGAGCATCAAACCGGAACAGCCGAAATGCTCGGTCATACCGCGATTCTGCTTTAAATCGCCGTGTGCGCTGTCGCCGATGATCGGATGACGTAAATGCGACATATGACGGCGAAGCTGATGCTTGCGACCGGTTTCCGGCATGAGTTCCACCAGACTGTATCGGGCTGTATTGTAACGCCCGACGGCGACCGGCATTTCTACCTGCGCGAGCGAACGGTAATGGGTCACTGCGGGTTGCGGCGCTTTATCCGGATTCGTAAACTTATCGGCAATTTTATCCAGTTCTTCTGTCAGCGCGTAATCAAGCGTTCCGTCTTCAGTGACATAGCCGCGAACCACGGCGTGGTACACCTTGCTCATCTGCTGATTTTCAAACTGCTGAGACAATAGCCGCGCCACATCGCTCGACAGCGCCAGCAGCAAAACGCCCGACGTCGGCTTATCCAGACGATGAACGGTAAAAACATGCTGACCAATCTGATCGCGTAATGTTTGCATCACAAACACTGTTTCATGTCGGTCCAGCCAACTGCGATGAACCAGCATACCCGCAGGTTTATTCACTGCGACCAGATGTTCGTCCTGATACAAAATTTCCAGCATGTTAGTCTTCTATATTGAGCAAGTCGTCGAGGCGTTGCAGCTGGTTCAGCAACAGAGCTGCTTCAGGCATCGCTTCTTCAAAATAGGGGGTGATGGCAAAACGGGTAGGCAGCGGGGCTTCAGCGGCCAGCAACGCGTACATGCGTGGGATCAAAACCCATTGCAACCACTGATCGGCGGACATGGTATCCACCGAAAATGGCTCTTTGCTTTCAAAAGCTTCTGGTTCCGGCGGCGTGGCATGCCATAGCTTATCGTTGCGCATCGCCTGTTCGATATCTTCTAAAATCTCGCGAACCTGTTTTTCTGTATTCATGGTTACTCTCTTCGTTCATGGCCCGGGCAGCTTCTGCCGGGGGCGCAAAGCATAACATTGAAGGCCGGATGCCCCAACCTTCTGCATCGTATCCAAATTATCAATCAATCTATAAGTTTTTCATGGTGGCGGTAAAAGCCCGATACGGGCAAACTACCGCCACTTTTTTCTTCACAGATGTGTCAACATGTCCTCACAACATCCGCAAAAAACACACGCTACGCCAGCCAAAGCCATGCTGGCTTCCGTCACGGGTTACGCCATGGACGGCTTCGATTTATTGATCCTTGGTTTCATGCTGCCCGCCATCGCCAGTGAATTCGGGTTAACGTCATCACAAAGTGGCTCGCTGGTCACCTGGACGCTGATTGGTGCCGTTCTCGGCGGCGTCATTTTCGGCCCGATAAGTGACCGCTTTGGCCGAATCCGCGTTCTGACGTTTACCATTCTGATGTTCTCCGTCTTCACCGGCCTGTGCGCTTTTGCACAAGGTTACTGGGATTTGCTCATTTACCGCACGCTGGCAGGCGTGGGCCTGGGCGGCGAATTTGGTATTGGTATGGCGTTAATTGCCGAGGCGTGGCCGGTTGAAAAACGTAACCGCGCATCGGCGTATGTCGGGATGGGCTGGCAGTTGGGCGTGTTACTTGCCGCCTTCCTGACACCGATGTTGCTCGGCATTATCGGCTGGCGCGGGATGTTCCTTGTAGGCCTGCTACCGGCGCTGGCTTCTTTCCTGATCCGCCGCACAATGGGCGAACCAGAAGCCTTCGTCAAAAACACGGCCACTGATAACAAGGGGTCGCTGCTGAGCCGCATCAGATTATTGTTTCGTGACAAAGCCACCACCAAAGCCAGCCTCGGCATTCTGATCCTCTGCTCCGTGCAGAATTTTGGCTATTACGGGCTGATGATCTGGATGCCCAGCTATCTGTCGAAAAACTTCGGTTTCTCCCTGACAAAATCCGGTTTATGGACTGCGGTAACGGTGGTGGGGATGACGTTTGGGATCTGGCTGTTCGGCGTATTGTCGGACCGTTTCCCGCGCTGGAAAATCTTCCTGATTTATCAGATTGGCGCGGTCATCATGGTAGTGTGTTACGCGCAGCTTTCTGACCCGACGCTGATGCTGTTTGCCGGCGCGGTGATGGGCATGTTCGTGAACGGGATGATTGGCGGCTACGGCGGACTGATTTCTGATTTGTATCCGGTACGCGTCAGGGCGACGGCACAGAATTTGCTGTTCAATCTGGGGCGCGGTGTGGGCGGTTTTGGCCCGCTGGTGATCGGCCTTCTGGTTTCGCAGGTTTCCTTTACCGCCGCCATTAGCCTGTTGGCCGCCATTTACCTGCTGGATATTTTCGCCACGCTTTTCCTGCTGCCTAAAAAGCAAGGGCAGGATGACGTGCTGGGTGCGATTGGCTGACAAGAACAGATGCTCCTGTTCAATCAGGAGCGTCTTATAACGCGTGGGTTTAAAGCGCATGAATTTGTAGCGGAAAAACAAAAAGTTGGGGGCACTGTTTTCACAGTGCCCCCGGTTCGTTTTATAGCAATCCAGCTACATTAGTGCTCCCTGCTCAATCCTTGAAAACTTTTCCTGCGGTTATCCTAACCGGCTGTCCTTCGCATCGTCCTACTTTCATCCTGACGGGCTATCCTAAGTCATCCTGACTATAATCCCTTGGTCATCTGTGACCCGCTCAGCTTCCTTTGTGAGCTCTCTTCTCCGTCCTGGAGGTGTCCCTGGTTTCGTCCTGAAACATCCTGGCATAATCCGATGCCGTCCTGACTCTTCCTGAGCCGTCCCCTGCTTTATGAATCAGCCATCATCCTGATGTTCTGTTTCATGCTTCCTTGGTGCACGACTAGAATCGTCGATTTCGACCTTTGGAGCAAGACAGTGTGTAAGCCAAAACCAGGGAATGTGAGCCGTCTTACAGGTGGAGAAAACATTATCCATTTGAAATAAAAGGGTTTATTAAATAAAGAGGGAGAGTAATTAAGTCAAATTAGCGAGATCTCTTACAGCCTTTGTGAGAGATCTCTCACATGCTTGTGAGCCATTAGAGCTCTGCGGGAATGGGGGGTTCAGAACAACATCAGGCGGGGTAAACAGCGGTCAGCATTGTAAGGAATTCTGGCAGCGAAGGCGAGAGTATCGTTCTTTTTTTGCTGCCGAACTGTTCCAGAACAACATTTCCGGTCACATTGCACAAAGAAACCATATCCAGCTCGGAATCCGTGGTGGCCAGAAAAACCGTCGGCGTCAGTTTCAGGCGTTTTTGTGTCACCAGATGGCCAATCAGATTCTCCTGCAAACGGGTAAAATCTTCAGGGCTCCAGACCTGAAGCAGGGTCATCGCATTACCCTGCCAGCTGGCCGTCATATCACCAGCGAACTGCGTGGTGTAAAACGCGTGTGCTTCCGGTCGCAACTGCAATTCCATCGCACGTTCCACATTTTCCAGCGTGGCCGCCGGGCTGAAAACCTGAGTCAGCCAGTAAACAACGTCATCATCGGTTTTCACCACACAAGGGGAATCGATGCCGAACAGCGCTTCGCTGGACGGCGGCATACCTGTCTCCTGCTGCCAGACATCGACATAACGCTGAGTAAATTCACGCAATGCTACAGATACTTCAGACTCCATAATTCTCTCATCTTCCGGTAAGGCTGGGTTAAACTGGTGGCTATTCCCTATTGTACCTATCTCTAAGCAAGGTGACAGCATGTCCTCTTATCAGGATAACCCCGCACTGGCGCAACTGACGCTGGGCAAAAGCACGGCTTACGTCGATCACTACGACGCTTCTTTATTACAGGCGGTTCCACGCAGCATGAACCGCGAACCGCTGGGCCTGTTCCCTGACAACCTGCCGTTCCAGGGCGCGGATATCTGGACGCTGTACGAACTGTCGTGGCTCAACGCCAAAGGGTTGCCACAGGTGGCCGTCGGTGAAATCAGCCTGAAAGCCGACAGCCAGAATCTGATCGAGTCCAAAAGCTTTAAGCTCTACCTCAACAGCTTCAACCAGACCGTGTTCCCGGACTGGCAGGCGGTACAGGAAACTTTAACGCGGGATTTAGGCGCCTGTGCTCAGGGCGACGTCACCGTCACCGTCAGCCGTTTGTCCGACATCGAAGGCTCGCCGGTCGGACACTTTGCAGGTATCTGCATTGACGACCAGGACATTGAAATCGACAGCTATGAATTCAGCACGGACTACCTTGCTGAATCCGCCGGTGAAGAAATTGTCGAAGAATCGCTGGTCAGCCACCTGCTGAAATCTAACTGCCTGATCACCCATCAGCCAGACTGGGGCTCCGTGCAAATCCAGTATCGCGGCCCGAAAATTGATCGCGAAGCGCTGCTGCGCTACCTGGTTTCATTCCGCCATCACAATGAATTCCATGAACAATGCGTCGAACGCATCTTTAATGACATCCTGCGTTTCTGTCAGCCAGAAAAGCTGGCCGTCTACGCCCGCTATACCCGACGCGGCGGTCTGGATATCAATCCGTGGAGATCTAACTTCCCGTTTGAACCTGCAACGGCGAGGCTTGTCAGACAATAATGCGGGGCATTGCTCAAGAACTGAGCTAACGCTCTGTCAGCATTGGTAAAAGCCTGATGACAAGGTTACTGTTAATTCAGAGAGAGATTCCGGGGACAGCGTATCCGGCGTTCTCTTTGCTATCAGGCTAGTGTTTTTGTTTGTCTTCCGCGATGCGACGCAAAAAACGTGATCCGAAAAATCATGCGTAGCGGGACTCAGCAGAAACATTCACAGCACCATTTGGTGTCAAGGAGCAACTTTGATTACACATATCAGCCCGTTGGGCTCAATGGATTTGTTGTCGCAGTTGGAAGTCGACATGCTCAAGCGAACCGCGAGCAGCGACTTATACCGTCTTTTCCGCAACTGTTCACTGGCCGTTCTCAACAGCGGCAGTCAGACTGACAGCAGTAAAGAACTCCTCGAACGTTTCGAAAGTTTTGATATCAACGTGCTGCGCAGAGAGCGCGGCGTGAAACTTGAACTGGTGAATCCACCGGAAGATGCCTTCGTCGATGGCCGGATAATCCGTTCATTGCAGGCTAACCTGTTCGCCGTCCTGCGCGACATCCTGTTCGTTAATGCCCAGATTTCCAGCAATTCGCGCTTTGAGAATTTCAACAGCGGGAATTCAGCCCATCTCACCAACATGGTGTTCTCTATTTTACGCAACGCCCGCGCGCTCCATCTGGATGAAGATCCGAACATGGTGGTGTGCTGGGGCGGTCATTCAATTAATGAAAACGAATACCAGTATGCCCGCAACGTCGGCAGCCAGCTGGGCTTGCGTGAACTGAACATTTGTACCGGCTGTGGTCCGGGTGCGATGGAAGCACCGATGAAAGGTGCGGCCGTCGGCCACGCGCAGCAGCGTTATAAAGCCGGTCGTTTTATCGGGATGACCGAGCCTTCTATCATCGCGGCTGAGCCACCGAATCCGCTGGTCAATGAACTGATCATTATGCCGGATATCGAAAAACGGCTGGAAGCTTTCGTGCGTATCGCTCACGGGATCATTATCTTCCCGGGCGGCGTAGGCACGGCGGAAGAACTGTTGTATCTGCTGGGTATTTTGATGGATCCGGAAAACAGCGATCAGGTTCTGCCACTGATCCTGACCGGGCCGAAAGAAAGCGCGGATTACTTCCTCGTTCTGGATGCCTTTATCAAAGACACGCTGGGCGAAGAAGCCGCTAAGTTCTACACCATCATCGTTGACGATCCGACCGAAGTCGCGCGTCAGATGAAACGCGCCATGCCGCTGGTGAAAGAAAACCGCCGAAACAGTGGGGATGCTTACAGCTTCAACTGGTCAATTCGTATTGCGCCGGACCTGCAACATCCGTTTGAGCCAAATCACGAAAACATGGCGAACCTGAATCTGTATCCGAACCAGCCACCACAGGAACTGGCCGCCGCACTGCGTCGCGCCTTCTCCGGGATTGTGGCCGGTAACGTGAAAGAATTCGGTATTCACGCTATCGAAAAGCACGGGCGTTTCAAGCTGCATGGCGACCCGGCATTGATGAAAAAAATGGACAGCCTGTTGCAAGGCTTTGTCGCACAGCACCGCATGAAATTGCCGGGCAGCGCGTACATTCCTTGTTATGAAATTTGCGCCTGACACCATTCAGGCTGCATTTCTGAAACAGTTCCCGGAGCGACGTAAGTCGCTCTGATTTTATGGATTTTGATGACTTGCTTATGGCAATACACCTGCTGATTATTGATGCCCTCAACCTGATCCGCCGCATTCACGCAGTCCAGGGTTCTCCTTGTCTTCTCACCTGCCAAAATGCTGCCAGACAACTCGTTCAGCATACACAGGCGACGCATGCCGTTGCGGTTTTCGATGAAGACGATCGCGCCGACAGCTGGCGTCATCAGTGTCTGCCGGATTACAAAGCCGGACGTTCCCCGATGCCGGACAACCTGTTTGCGGAGATGCCGGAACTGAAAGCGGGTTTTACCGCGATGGGCATCACCTGCTGGCATTCCGCCGGAAATGAGGCGGACGATCTGGCGGCCACACTGGCGGCAAAAGTCTCTTCCGGCGGGCATCAGGTCACGATTGTGTCAACGGACAAAGGTTACTGCCAGTTGCTGGCGCCGAACGTGCAAATCCGCGATTACTTCCAGAAACGCTGGCTGGACATGCCTTTCGTGCGCGAAACCTTTGGCGTTTTACCGCAGCAGCTTACCGATTACTGGGGGCTGGCGGGGATCAGCAGCAGTAAAATTCCGGGTGTGCCGGGAATTGGGCCGAAAACAGCGGTGACATTGCTGACGCAGACCGGTTCGCTGGACGAGCTTTACCAAAATCTGGAAGGTGTTCCGGAGAAATGGCGCAAAAAGCTGGAAGAACACCGCGAGCTGGCTTATGCCTGTAAACGGGTTTCCACGCTGCAAACCGATATCGCGCTGGATGGCAATTTACAGCAACTGCGCTTACCCTGAATTTTGCATTAAAAAAGGCGCTCTCCGAAGAGAAGCGCCTCATTAACAGACTGAATGTTCGAAAGTATCAGCGGTCCCGCTCGTCGCGACGCCCACCAATTGCCGACCAGAAACGGCGGATGTGCACGGTCACTTCTTCGCGGTCATGATAAAGCTGCTTGGCAAAGATCTCCGCGTTCACGCCGTTTTCCTTCAGGCGCTCATCAATGCGTTCAAGAATGTTAGACACTTCCTCATAACGCTTCTTCATCGGCAACTTCAGGTTGAAAATCGCCTCGCGACACCAGCCGTTCACCAGCCAGTCGCACATCAGCGCGGCTACTTTCGCCGGTTTTTCTACCATATCGCAAACCAGCCAGTAGTTTTTGGTACTGGTGGATTTGTAGCGGAAACCATCTTCACGTAAGTGGATGACCTGACCGGTTTCCATCAGGCTCGGTGCCATAGGGCCGTTATCAATCGCCGTCACCATCATGCTGCGCTGGGTCAGCTGATACGTCCAGCCGCCCGGGCACGCGCCCAGATCGACCGCATACATCCCGCTCGCCAGACGCTCATCCCACTCGTCGGCCGGAATAAACACGTGAAACGCTTCTTCCAGTTTCAACGTTGAACGGCTCGGCGCTTCGGACGGGAACTTCAGACGCGGAATACCCATGTAGAACGGGGAATTGTTATTGCTGTAGGAATAGCCTACATAGCAGCAACCTGGCGCGATAAAGAACACGTGAACGACCGGGCGCAGGGCATTTTCTTTCTTACCCAACACGCGGCACTCGCGCATCGCAGAACGCAGCGGAACAGTCAGCTTACGGCAGAACTTGGTCAGCTCTTTGCTTTCGTTGGTGTCAGGCACTTCAACGCGCAGTTCGCCACCGTTGGTAATGACGTTCTGCACCATACCGACGATCGGCGAAACGCGATCCTCCGGCGGTAAATCTTTCAGGAGTTCGCCAACGACAATCAGCTGACGGGCAAAAATCAGCTCGCGGAAAGGCAGATTTTTTGCAATACGGTCAGCGTCATCCGGCTGATAACATTCAAACAGCACATAACCGCTGTTTTCTTTTACGCGGGCAAAACCGAAGATTTCCATCTTCGCGGCTTTGTCGGTAATTTCTGCTGCGCATTCTTTTTCAAAACCCTGACGGCAGTAGAGAGCAACTTTATTCATGGCGTTCGGCCTTTTTCTTCAGGCGCAGTGCGCCGATCAACAACAAAATCCAACCGACCAGAAATAAGGTACCGCCAATCGGAGTTACAAAAACGAATAACCGGAGATGAGACAGCGCCAGGCAATAAAGGCTGCCGCTGAATAAAACGGTTCCCAGCGCTAAAAAGGCGCTGCTCCAGTAGAACCACACATTACGCTGGCGCTGCATCGCAACACCTAAAATCATCACCGCCAGCGTGTGAATACTTTGATACGTTAAGCCGGTATGGATCCATGCCATTTCCGCCTCGCCGAGCGACTGGCTCAGGACGTGTGCGCCGAATGCGCCAAAAGCGACATAAACAAAACCGCTGATCGCGGCAAAGATCAACATTGAACGACTGGTCATTATGCGTTACCTGTTATCGTTGTTTGCTGATAAAGCCGCGAATTATCAGCTTTGTCAGCCTGTTCAGGAAAACCTTCCCCAGACTCAGGCATCACGCCTGATCGAAACGAAAACGCAGTTTTTCCTGCTCGCTGGCAGCGCGGGCGAGGATCCACTGACGAAAGGCGGCTATTTTACCCAGTTCTGCCTGACTGTCATGACAAACCAGATAAAAAGCATTTTTACTGATTAAAACTTCACTGAACGGACACACGAGACGTCCGGCCTCAATTTCCGTCTGCGCCATCACATTATTCACCAGCGCAATTCCCTGCCCGTGAACCGCCGCCTGAACGACCATCGCACTGTGGCTGAAAATTGGCCCCTGCTGAACATTTACCTGCTGCAATCCCAGCTGTTTGGTGTAGGCCAGCCAGTCACGGCGCGAGGCATCGTGCAATAACGTGTGATGACTCAAATCTGCCGGTTCTTTCAGCGGATTATCGCTCATCAGCAAAGACGGAGAACAAACCGGGAGTAAATATTCGGCATATAAACGTTCTGCCCGCAGACCCGGCCAGTTGCCGCGCCCGTGGAAAATCGCCACGTCCACGTCATCGGATAATTTGTCCTCTTCGCGGTCCACAGCCTGGATACGCACATCAATGCCCGGATAAGCTGAGTTAAAGCCAGACAATCTCGGCACCAGCCATTGAATCGCAAAGCTTGGCGGCAAACTGACGGTCAGCGCGCCTTTCGCGCTGCGCGCCTGAAGTTTGCGTGTGGCCTCATTCAGGGCCGAGAATATTTCTTTGATATCCAGATAATAACTCTGCCCTTCTTCGGTCAGTAACAATGACCGGTTGCGCCGGCGAAACAGTTTTAGCCCTAAAAAGTCCTCAAGTGACTTAATCTGGTGGCTAACGGCAGCCTGTGTGACGAACAATTCCTCAGCCGCTTTAGTAAAACTAAGGTGGCGCGCTGCGGCATCAAACACCCGCAGAGAATTAAGAGGCGGTAAACGTTTTGACATAGAATGGATACTTCTTATTCGCCGGTAAGCGGAGCGCCTGTCCGTGGGTTTTGATATTAGTTTTTTTAATCCGAGACATTATAATTTGTCCGTTGAGGATGTACAGGCAAAAACCTATAGTGGCGCCACTTCCTGAGCCGGAACGAAAAGTAGATTGGTATGAGGATGCTGAAATACTTTTGGCTTGTGGTTGTGATGTTGTGTTTGCAATTGTCTGGCAATCCGGACACGTAGCTTGAATGCTACAAACTTTTCACTTCCTGTACATTACCCTGTCTGTCCAAAGTGATTTTTCAGCACCGCAATTTGCGGTGCTTTTTTTTGCCCAAATTTCACCGCAGGCCACGTTTTGTGCTGCGCATAATGTGACAAAACCGGCCACGTCGCAAGAGGGGCCGGTTTTGCCATAAAGCATCTGAGTGAGTGCCCGTCAGGGTCTCACCGGAGGGATCAGTTCCCTTCTGCCATTTCTTTGACTTCAGATTTATTGATCTGCTGCTTGTTGCCATACGCATCGGTATAACTGATCATACCGGTATCACTGTCGGTGCTTGGTTTGCCTTCAGCAACAATGGTCCGGCCATCGTTGGTGTGCATCACATAATTGCTTGAACAGGCGGCAAGTGTTGTTGTCAGCAGTGCGGCTGAAATTACGGCGGCGATCTTCTTCATCATAGACTCCTTGCAGATTAAAATGCTTTAAAATCCTGGGAAAACCCCAGGCTAATGCTTCTAGTCATCGTAATTCAGCATAACAAACCTCTGATAAATTTCCAGGTAACCATTCCTAAAATGAATAAGTGGCTTGTGTAACAGATAAATCTGTACTTTTTCATTCAGGCCGAAGGATCTGATTTCGTATGAAAGACTTTAAACCTGCTGATTTTCGTGAACAATTTCCCGCGCTGTCACAAGGGCAATGCTATCTCGACAGCGCTGCGACGGCGCTCCGGCCTCAGGCGGTAATTGACGCAACCCTGAATTTTTATACTCAGGAAGGCGCGACGGTTCACCGCAGCCAGCACCGCGCAGCGCAAACGCTGACAGAAGAATATGAGCAGGCCAGAACACGGGTTGCTCAGTGGATTAACGCGCCCCGCTCAGAAAATATTATCTGGACGCGCGGCACGACGGAGTCCGTCAATCTGGTTTCGCAAGGCTGGCTGCGCCCGCAATTACAACCGGGCGATGAGATTATTGTCAGCCAGGCTGAGCATCATGCAAACCTGATCCCGTGGCTGATTGTGGCGCAACAATGCCAGGCGCGCGTCGTCACGCTGCCTGTTGATGAGCAGGGTTTGCCGGATATCTCCGCTCTTCCGACCATTCTGAATTCCAAAAGCCGCCTGCTGGCATTGGGGCAGATGTCGAATGTCACCGGAGGGGTGCCGGATCTGGCACGCGCTGTCGAACTTGCCCATGCCAACGGAACGCCGGTCTTTATTGATGGTGCGCAGGGCGCAGTGCATTGTCCGGCTGACATGCAGGCTCTGGACATTGATTTCTATGCTTTCTCCGGCCACAAACTCTACGGCCCGACAGGCATTGGCGTGCTCTATGGCAAAACGGCGCTGCTGGAAAAGATGCAGCCGTGGCAAGGTGGCGGAAAAATGCTGACACAGGCATCGATGACCGGTTTTACGCCTCAGACCGTTCCGCATCGTTTCGAAGCTGGCACGCCGAATATTGCAGGCGTTATCGGCCTGTCAGCGGCGCTGAAATGGCTGGAAACTGTCGATATGCCAGCCGCCGAAATTTATGCACAGCACCTCACGACGCTCGCAGAGCAACAGCTTGCGGAACTTGCAGGTTTCCGTAGTTTCCGTTCGCAAAACTCATCGATTTTATCTTTTGATATCGCCGGTGTGCACCACAGCGATCTGGTGACACTGCTGGCCGAACAGGGGATCGCACTTCGCGCAGGACAGCATTGCGCGCAGCCGTTAATGGAGGCGATGGGCATCAGCGGAACATTGCGTGCCTCATTTGCACCGTATAATAACGAAAACGACGTGTCGCGGCTGGTCGCGGCGGTAAAATACGCCCTGACGCTGTTAGCAGATTAATTTACACCGAGGAAAGCCATGTTAGCCCCACACCCTTTCGGGCATGAAATCACTGAAACGTCCCTGACGGAAAAATTTGCTTCATTCCGTCAGTGGGAAGATCGCTACCGCCAGTTAATCCTGCTCGCGAAATCCCTGCCGCCGCTCGATGTTTCGCTCAAAACACCTGAAAATGAATTATCAGGCTGCGAAAACCGCGTCTGGCTGGGTGCCGAAAAGGCAGAAAACGGAACAATGCATTTCTATGGCGACAGCGAAGGACGGATCGTGAAAGGGTTGCTGGCCGTATTACTGACGGCCGTCGAAGGCAAAACGCCAGCGGAAATCCTGAAGCGGGATCCGCTGGCGCTGTTTGACGTATTAGGTTTGCGCGAACAACTGAGCACCAGCCGTTCCAGCGGGCTGAATGCGCTGGCAGAAGGCGTAACCGCCCTCGCCCGTCAGGCCGCCTGAGCCTGACGCTGAGCTTTCGCCATCATCTTTTTAAGGACATGGGAAACCGCGACAAAACCAAATGTTGCGGTAACCATGGTCGCCGCACCAAATCCGGAAGCACAATCCATACGTTTCGGCCCTTCCGCCGTCGCGCGTGAGGTACATACCGATCCATCCGCCTGCGGGTACATCAGCGGCTCGCTCGAAAATACACAATCAATGCCCAGCTTCCCTTTGCTGTTTTTCATGACATTAAAATCATTTTTCAGGCGTTCGCGCAGTTTCGCCGCCAGCGGATCCTGAATGGTTTTTGCCAGATCGACGACGGCAATTTGCGTCGGATCAATCTGCCCACCGGCACCGCCCGTTGTAACGACTGGGATTTTAAAGCGGCGGCAGTACGCCAGCAAAGCCGCCTTCGGACGCACGCTGTCGATAGCATCAATGACGTAGCTGAAACCTCTGTCGAGCATTTCAGCGACATTGTCGGGTGTAATGAAATCGTCGATGCAGGTCACATTGCACTCCGGATTAATCGCCAGAATACGCTGCGCCATAATCTCAGTCTTCGCCTGCCCGACGTTTTCCCGTAATGCATGAATCTGCCGGTTGGTATTCGTGACGCACACATCATCCATATCAATCAGCGTGATAGCGCCAATGCCGGTTCTCGCCAGCGCTTCCGCCGCCCAGGAACCGACACCGCCAATACCGATCACACAGACGTGCGCCTGCGAGAAAAGCTCCAGCGCCTGCTGACCATAAAGGCGAGCAGTACCGCCAAAGCGTTGCTGATAAGCGTCGGAGTATGTTGCTGTCATGAACGAAAAACCTCAGTGCGTCTGAAAACTTAATTTGATTGTGAATAAGCGGTGAACAGCGGTTTGCCGTTCTGCGCTGATTTTAACACCCAGACGCGGCCGTAGTGATTATAAAATCCTGCTGCATGCCCGGCATCTGTACCAATTCCCTGATACATATCGAAATGTTGTCCTTTGATGGCGCCACCTACGTCCAGCGCAACCATCAGACGCATATGATATTTACCGGTAAACTTACCTTTATCATTCAGTTCAGGCACTTCTGCCAGCAGCGTGGTGCCTGCCGGAATAAGCGAACGGTCGGAAGCCACCGAGGCTTTGGCAATCAGCGGAACACCGCTGGCACCGCGAACCGGCGCGAAAGGTTCAGGTTTAAAGAAGACAAATGACGGGTTTTGTTCCAGTAGTTCACGCACTTCAGCCGCAGAGTGAGTATCAGCCCACTGGCGAATGGCCTGCATCGACATATTTTCGCGCGCCACTTCGCCACGGTCGATGAGCACCTTGCCGATGCTGCGGTAGGCGTGACCATTTTTGCCCGCATAACCAAAGAACATATAAGGACGCCCGTCGCCGTAATCCACATAACCGCTGCCCTGCACTTCCATCATGAAGTTATCCATCAGGGAATTGGTCCAGGCGACCACGTAATTGTCACTTAGCGCACCGGAGTAAATAGAGGCGCGATCCGGCAGGCGACCGCGTTTTGGCGGCATCCGGTATAGCGGATACTGGAATTCGCCCTGACGGGTATAGCGCGCCTGCACAACGGGCGTGTAATAGCCGGTCAGCTGCACGTTACCAAAGTTATCGGCACCTTCCATCTGATAGGCGCTGAGGCCGTACTGGCTCAGGTTACGGGTGTCAGCCCCGGAGCGCAGCCATTGCTCCACGGCCTGAAACGTCGTGTTATTTCTCCCATATAAAGAGGAAGACGCGATTTGTACAGCAGCAACCTGATTTGAATAATCCAGCGCGTTGACCGGTTTTCCTGTGGCGTTCGGCTCATTCACGTATTCCAGCGCGTTGTCCAGACGGCCATCCTTATACTGCTGGCCCCGATCAGTCGGCCGCGAGGAACAGCCCGCCAACACTGCAATCAACAGACCACTCAGCAGATACTTACTCCAACGTCCTTTCATTGTTGCCGCGCTCTCTTACTTTCAGGGAAATGACTGGCGAAACGATAACAAACGGAATATCAGAAAGGAATTGCCACAGTATAAAAAAGTGTACTGAGCCAAATTGCCCCCCAAACGACGATTTTGTGAACAAAAACCCAGCAACTTGGTGCTTTATTTGAATAAATTCAAAAAAGGGTTGCACGAAATCTCATGGGGAGTATAGTTCGCCTCCATCGGACGCGGGGTGGAGCAGCCTGGTAGCTCGTCGGGCTCATAACCCGAAGGTCGTCGGTTCAAATCCGGCCCCCGCAACCAATTCGATTTCGATGTATGAAATGCTCAGTTGAATTGTTCGATGCAATAAAGCAGTATCACGGACGCGGGGTGGAGCAGCCTGGTAGCTCGTCGGGCTCATAACCCGAAGGTCGTCGGTTCAAATCCGGCCCCCGCAACCAATTCGGAACTGATGTACAATGATGTTCAGTTCGGATTCTGTGATGATGTAAAGCAGTACCAAGTAGTGACGGACGCGGGGTGGAGCAGCCTGGTAGCTCGTCGGGCTCATAACCCGAAGGTCGTCGGTTCAAATCCGGCCCCCGCAACCAACTACTTAAACAATGAATTGCATTAAACAATCAGCACCTTAAGGGGTGTTTTTTTGTATCCAAATTTCGGGTACAGCCCGGAACGGCTTCATATTTTCCACCATTCCCCTGCTTATTTCGCCCTTGCCGCCCCGCCTTCTGAAAACCAAACCTTAATTCCTGCCATAATCGATTCCGCGACCTGCTGCTGAAAATGGGCAGTCCTCAATTTTTTCTCTTCGTTGATATTACTGATGAAAGCCGTCTCCACCAGAATGGACGGAATGTCCGGCGCTTTCAGCACGGCAAAACCGGCCTGATCGACTTTGTTTTTGTGCAGATGATTAATCTTCCCCATGCGCGTCAGCACTTCTTTGCCAAATTTTAGGCTGTCGCCGATGGTTGCCGTCTGAACCAGATCGAACATCGTATGATCCAGATAACGATCGCCGCTTTTGCTGACGCCGCCAATCAGGTCAGATTCATTCTGGGTTTGCGCCAGAAAACGTGCAGCAGAACTGGTGGCGCCTTTGGTCGATAAGGCAAAAACGGACGAGCCTTTTGCAGCGCGGTTTGTAAACGCATCGGCATGAATAGAAATAAACAGATCTGCCCGCAATTTTCGCGCTTTCGCCACCCTGACCTTCAGCGGAATAAAGACATCTTCATTGCGGGTCATATGCGCTTTCATATTAGGTTCACGCGTAATCAGTTTTTGCAGACGGCGCGCGATTTGCAAAACCACATCCTTTTCACGCGTTTTGTATTTACCAATCGCACCCGGATCTTCACCACCGTGCCCCGGATCCAGCATAATGACCAGCGGCCTGCTTCGGCCGGCCTGACCGTCTTTGGCCGTTTCAGGCGGCAGCGTTCTCGCCACATCGCCGCGATTGTAATCTTCCAGTAATGCCAGCAGCGGATCATCTTCCGCACTCACGGCACCGTCTTCCGGATACAAATCGACGACCAGACGGTTGTGGAATTCGGCGACCGGCCTGAGAGTAAACACATGAGGATTGATGGCCCGCTTGAGTTCAAGCACCATGCGCACCGTTTTGGTATCAAACTGCCCCACCCGCGCCTGGCGGATATAAGGGTCACTTTGCTGGACCTTTTCTCCCAGCCCTTTCAGAACGCTGTTAAGGTGAACACCTTCAATATCGACGACCACACGCGGCGGGTCGCTCAGCAGAAATTGCTTATATTTTAGTGGCGTACTGGATTCGAGCGTAATGCGGGTGTACGTGGAAGAAGGCCAGATGCGTACTGCAATAACCTGTGAGCTGGCAGCGAACCCCACTTTGCTCACACTCAGCATCCAGGAAGCCGCTACAGTTTGAAGAAGTCGTCGTCGTCCGGGATTGTGGTTATCGTCAGTCATGCAGTCTCAAAAGTATCTAAAAGTAAGAAATTGCTGATAAAAAACTCAGTTTATGGATTCTAACGAATCGTATCCTGCATGTCATTCCTAAACATTTATTCGATTAATCAATTTGTTGTAGGTTTGTAATGGGTGTTAAAACAAAAACAACGATTTCTTACTTGCCACACGCCGACAAAAGAATAAAAATACAAAAATTACGAATAAAAATTCATACGAGGTTTTGCCGTGAAGGAACGTAGTACAGAACTGGTTCAGGGATTTCGCCACACAGTTCCCTATATTAATGCGCACCGTGGCAAAACGTTCGTGGTCATGCTCGGTGGGGAAGCCATAGAACATGAGAATTTTAGCAATATTGTCAATGATATCGGGCTGTTACACAGTTTAGGCATTCGTCTGGTGGTGGTTTATGGTGCACGCCCGCAGATTGATGAGAACCTTTCTGAGCACAATTACGAGCCGATTTATCACAAAAACATCCGCGTGACCGACGCCCGGGCGCTCGAACTGGTGAAGCAGGCAGCGGGTTTGTTGCAGCTTGATATCACCGCGCGGCTTTCCATGAGTCTGAATAATACGCCACTGCAGGGCGCGCATATCAACGTGGTCAGCGGGAACTTTATCATTGCTCAGCCGCTGGGCGTCGATGACGGTATCGATTACTGCCACAGTGGCCGTATCCGCCGTATTGATGAAGAAGCGATTCATCGCCAGCTCGACAGTAACGCTATTGTGCTGCTCGGCCCGGTAGCGGTTTCCGTCACGGGCGAAAGCTTCAATCTGACGTCAGAAGAAGTCGCGACACAGCTGGCAATCAAACTGAAAGCCGAGAAAATGATCGGCTTCTGTTCTTCTCAGGGCGTCATCAACGATGAAGGGAATATTATCTCTGAGTTGTTCCCTAACGAAGCGCAGGAACGTATCGACCTGATGGAATCGGGTGGAGATTATCTTTCCGGCACCGTCAGGTTCCTGCGTGGGGCAGTGAAAGCCTGCCGCAGCGGCGTTCGTCGCAGCCACCTGATCAGTTATCAGGAAGACGGCGCGCTGGTTCAGGAACTCTTCTCACGTGACGGTATTGGTACGCAAATCGTTATGGAAAGCGCCGAGCAGGTTCGCCGCGCCACCATTAACGATATCGGAGGTATTCTTGAGCTGATCCGCCCGCTTGAGCAACAAGGCATTCTGGTTCGCCGCTCACGCGAGCAGCTCGAAATGGAAATTGATAAATTCACCATTATCGAACGCGATAACCTGACCATTGCCTGCGCCGCGCTTTACCCGTTCCACGATGAAGGAATTGGCGAAATGGCCTGCGTGGCGGTTCATCCCGATTACCGCAGTTCTTCACGCGGTGAAATGCTACTGCAACGCGTCGCCAGCCAGGCCAAGCAAATGGGTCTGAACCGGTTATTTGTTCTGACGACCCGCAGTATTCACTGGTTCCAGGAGCGTGGTTTCAAACCTGCGGAAGTTGACGTCCTGCCGATTCAGAAACAGGAAATGTACAACTACCAGCGCAGGTCTAAGATCCTGATTTCAGATCTCTGAAAATCAGAACCCATTATTCTGAGCATAAAAAAGGACGCTTTCGCGTCCTTTTGCTTTTACTGAAGTCTGGAAGTTCTATTTGCTGGTCTGCGATTTCAGAGCCTGCTGCAAGGTTGACGTATCCGGCCAGGTTTTGAAGCCTTCCGGCGCAGCATACTGCGGCGTTTTACTGTCGTTGCCGGAAACCTGAGACAGCATCGCCAGACCATCTTGCGCAATTACAGCCTGATGGAAATAGTCAGCCAGCTGAGTCTGTGTCAATCCGGCAATCACACGGATCACATTAGCCCGGGTATCAAACTGAGCATTTCCACGGCTGAAGTCATTGCCCAGACGATCGGCTTCTTCATCCAGCGTTTGCGGACGTTGCTGCATCTCATTCACCAGTCCCTGCTTATATTGCAGGAATTCATCATCTTTCATTTCCCGCAAACGCTTTTCAGCCTGCGGATAAAATGCCAGATAGCGCTGATAGAGATAGTCAGGTTGTTTGCTGTTACTTTGCAGCAGGAAGCCGATACCCCATTGTTTACCCACCGGGATCGGGAAGGCAAATACCGCGTATCCCAGCTGTTCCTGCGTACGCAGCTGGCTGTAGAACCACGGCTGAATAATCTGACCCAGCAGCGCACTGTAGCCCATACTCTGAACTTCGTCATAACCGCGTGGCACATACACCGCCGCCAGTGCAGAATCTGTACTGGTGCCGGTACGCTGGACATTGGCCTTCATCGGCTCAGACACTTCAGCCTGCTTTCCGCGCCACCATTCGGTCCCGTGCGCGCCCAGCTTTTGCATAATCTGCTGTGACATCGCCCTGACCTGATCGGCGGTCATATTCCCCACCACCATCACTTCGACGGCGGCGTGGTGAATCAGCTGTTCACGGTAATTATTCACGTCATCAAGCGTAATCTGCGCGACTAACTTTTCACGCTCGGCGCGTTCGGTATACGGCACACGGGAAAGCAGTTGGATCGGCTGTAACGCCAGTTCGAAAGCTTTGCCTTTATCGGCTGAAGATAGGCGTTCCAGATACCAGGATTTCGCCTGATCCAGCTGTTCCTGCGTCGGCTTAAAGTTCGGATAGTTATCCACTAATGCCGCCAGCAAATCAGGCAGACATTCAGTAAAGCCGGTGGCGGTAAATTGCAGGCCATTATCCGGAGACGTCCCGAACGTAATGCCGCCGATGGACGCCTGATAGCTCAGCTGATCAAACGCGACACCGGTGAGATAATCCGTCAGGCCGTACAACACCTGATTTTTTGCCGAACTCAGTGCCTCTTCATTACGGAAAGACACCGTGACATTGGCTTTCGGTTCATCGGCGAAGTACCTGCTCGGCATATAGAAGACACGCAGCCCTTTATCTTCCACCAGCAACTCAGGTTTGGCCGCCTTCGAGTCTTTCGTCACCAGCGCCAGAGAATCGGGAATATAGGGATTCAGTGCTGGCAGCGACAACGTGATGCCCTGCGCCAGCGTTTTCCATTTTTCAAAAGTTTGCGGCGGCACTTTATCGACTTCGTAAGGTGCCTCCATAAAGTAAGCCATTTTGTTGTGCGGCTCATTCGGGCTGATGATCCAGTAGCGTGCATTTTGCGGCGTCATTTCATCCAGACGTGATGCGATTGCTTTGGGATCGTACTGATCGGTCAGATACGGCGAATCGAGCACATGTTCAACCGGAACACGTAGCATGGTATCCACCAGCCACTCCACATAATCCATATCGCGGGTTAACGCGGGATACCGGAAATCAAGCGCCATGACGTGAGCAATTTCGTCAAAATAAGACTTCTTAATACCCTGTGTCCGCATTTCGTTGAGATAACTGAAAATCGCGGCGATCACTGTGTCGCGCCGGGCAAGACCTTTATCCGTCAGGGAAACAGAGATATTAAATACCCCCATATTCCGGTTAACCATCGGGTCTGCTCCGGCGCTGATCCCGTCTGCATAACCTTGTTTCTGCAACCAGTCTGACAGCGTATTTGGGCTGCGGTTACCAATCAGATAGCTGATATAGGTATCTGTTTTACTGCGAAAATCTGCGCTGTTGTTGTCGATGGCAAATTCAATACGCAATTCTTTGCGTGGCTGCGCGGGAACAAAATGGATGAATTCACCTTTTTGCTCTGTCGTCACCGTCGGTACGGTAATCGGCGGCACAACGGCATGATGGTTAGTGATCTTTCCGAAAGTATTGGCAGCCAAATCTGCCAGCTCCGGCAATGGTTTATTGCTGTAGATAACTCCTACCAGCAGATTGGCAGAATAATAGCGGTGATAGAACGCGGTGAGCTGATCGTGAAGTTTGCTACCCGGTTTATCTTTTAACGTATCGAGATTACCACCGGAATAACGGGCCGCCGGGTGTTCAGGGTTTAACGTTTCGGCCCGAACCTGCGCCATACGCATCCCGTCACGCGAACGCGCCATGGTCAGTTCGGCATTTACCGCATTACGCTCACGGTCACCGTTAGCCGGGTCCAGCAATGGCTCACCGATGGCGTCCGAAAGGCGATCCACGGCTTCAGGCAAAGCATCATTTTCAACTTCCAGATAAAAGGCCGTACGGTAAGAAGCGGTGCTGCCGTTATGGCTGCCGCCATGTTTTTTAAGGAACTCGGAGAGGCTTTCAGGCTGAGGATACTTTTTCGATCCCATCAGAAGCATGTGTTCGGTGTAATGGGCAAGGCCAAGCTGGGAATCAGGGTCTTCCAGCGAACCCACGGGAATAGCCAGCGCAGCAAGTGACTTGGGCGCCTGAGGGTCAGAAACCAGCAATACCGTCATATCATTATCAAGCTTGATCGCCTGATACAGACGGGGGTCGTTCTGACTTTTATTAATAGCTTGTGCATAAGGCTGCCAGTTGGCGGCGCTTGCGACTCCAGGGGCCCAAAAGGTCAATAACAACAGTAACCCGGAAATTCGGGTAACCTGTTTCAACATTGCCACTCTCCCTCAATCGAGTAAATATGCCCGCGGGCACTAAAAATAAACAGTTCAACAACTGATGGATCTCAACCTGCTGTTTTCTGCTATCAGGACTGTTCAGACCCCGCAGACGCAGGATAGTTGTCAAAAAAATCGAACCGGGATGAGCAGTCAGGAGCTCCGTCACATTTTGTTCCCGAACCGGACGTTTCCTCCAGGGGAAAATCACCCTGTTAAACCACTCTAAGCTGTTAGCCCGTCATTGCAAGCGGCTTGAGGGTATTTTCCCGACTTATTCTGAACCCATTCTGCTGCCATTTAGCCATCCTATTTGCAGATCAGACGCTGCAAAATTGCCTGATATTTTGCAGGTGACCGGATAACAATATTGACCCGCTGGCATGATTGCCCGAAAGAAATCCCCGACAGTTGATATTCCCAGCCTTTCATGACAGTTTCGTGGCTCTGCCCGGTTGCCGCATAAGCTTCCAGCTGCGAATGAGCCTCTGACCACGCCTGTTGCACCTGCCACTGACGCATAAAACCATAGGTCAGTGACTGGTAATAATTTAGCAGCCCTAAAACAGACACCGACAGCAACAGTGCGGCTATCAATGCTTCCGGCAAGCTAAAACCCTGCTGTGAGATATCTTCTTTTCCGGATGCATTAACCATTACAAATCAGCTCATTAGTTTCCGGGCAGAAATCCAGCCAGCCTTGTTTCAGAGGGATAAAAACCTGAGTGCCGTCAGCCTTGTTTTTTCCACTGGCTTGCTGAAATTGCATGACAGGCTCACCGCCTTCGGCCATTTGCCCTTCCCCGCGCAGCAGAAATAGATCCGGGCGCAGTGACGGGCGCACACAGACCCGGCCTTTTCCTGAAATCAGTAAACCTGCGGCCACATCCTGGCATTGCCAGTCTGAACCGGTAGAAGCCTTCCAGCTTTGCTGAACTCCCCAGGCCAGCACCGTTGAAGCATTTTCCCAGGCAATAACGAACCGGTGCTGGCTGGAAGTCAGCGCCAGGCCAGCCGAAAGTTGCTGCTGTAATGAGTTAAGGGCGATAAGCCCCAGCCCCATCATCACCATAACGCTCAATATAAGGGCGCTGCCGCGCTGGCGTTCCGCACCGGTAAAATTCACAACAGCCTTCACAAGTTATGCCCCGCAACCAGCGCGCCGACCTGCTGATGGATAAAAGGATTTCGCCTCCACCGGGCCTCGAGTTGTAAAGTAAACAAATGGCCGCCAGAACTACTGGTTTGTTCTGTGATGTTAAACCTTGTCACGCTGACTTCGGCAGGATCGAGTAATTTTTCCCAGCCGGAACCGCTGCAACCGGAGGCTCCGCGCTGGATTTCAATGCCTCCTTGACGCAGGCGATAGCCAAAATATTCAGATTCAGCGGTGCCGGGGTTTTCCCATTTTCCGTTGCGGTTCAGGTCGTAAATGGCAATGACGCAGGAGCCCGCCGCTTCTCCGTCAGCATTGCCGATAAGGACGGGCTTTCCCTCACAAATGCCATTACAAAAACCAACCCGTCGGAGATCTTTCTCCATCGTAAATGCCGTCTGACGCAGAAGCTGATCCAGCTGATAATGTCGGCCAAGGCTCTGGCTTCTCTGGCGCATCATCGGGTAAATTTGCGCGGCACTGAGCATCAGCATGCTTCCCAATCCCATCGCCATCATCACTTCCGGCAGCGTGAACCCGAAGTTATTGCGCGGGATTACTGGCATGACGCTATCCCAAGTAACGGCTGATTCTCACTGCATATCCGCAATCTTCCCCGAGCAGAAAGGACAATCCGCAGGCTGCCTGCCGCATTTTTCAGTGTGAGATGTCCCGGCATGGCCGAATTTCGCAATCCGTAAAAACCGGTCGCGTTGTCAGAAAAATCGAGCAATTCAATTTCAGGATCATCAACCGTAAACACCTTACTACCAGCCGCCTTACAATCCGCCGCGCGCTGCCCGGTTCCCACGCAACCGCCCTTTCCACTCATCACCCACAGTATCGCGGAACGGTTGTAGTTGTTGGCACCGGTCTGTACGCCATAAAGATACAGGCGCAGCCGCTGAGCATGCTGCTCAAGCTTCAGCGCCTGCTGATAACCGCGCCAGCTGTGCATTCCCCACAGCGTGCACATCGCTACGATGACAACCACGACCATCATTTCTATCAGCGACATTCCCTGTTCTCCCGTCCGTTGCGTTGTTTTCATGCGGTCAGGTTAGGCATTTAAATTTTATCCGCTACAGGCAAAACGCATTTTTCCAGCACGCCTCGGGAACAATATGTGCAATAAAGGGCACGCAGCAAAATCGTTGTGCGATGCCTCGCAGGGATGAAATGAAATTAGAAATCACAACAGAAATTGTCAGGAAAAGGTGTAAAACGTACGGCAGCAGGGAGAAAGGTGTTAACGGAAATGGCCGCCTGACCAGAGTGGCAGGCGGCAAACAGCGAAGGATCAGACAGCGACGGGCGCTTTGATTGCCGGGTGCGGATCGTACCCTTCAATCTCGAAATCTTCGAAGTTGTAATCAAACAGGGAGGCTGGTTTGCGCTTGATAATCAGTTTAGGCAACGCGCGTGGCTCACGGCTCAGTTGCAAATGCGTCTGTTCCATGTGGTTGCTGTAAAGGTGAGTATCGCCACCGGTCCAGACAAAATCGCCCACCGCGAGGTCGCATTGTTGCGCCATCATGTGGACCAGCAATGCATAGCTGGCGATATTGAACGGCAGGCCGAGGAAGATATCGCATGAGCGCTGATACAACTGACAGGACAATTTTCCGTCCGCCACATAGAACTGGAAGAAGGCGTGGCACGGTGCCAGCGCCATCTGATCCAGCTCACCCACGTTCCAGGCCGAAACAATGATACGGCGGGAATTAGGATCCTGTTTCAGTTGCTTAATCACATTGGACAACTGGTCAATTTGCGTGCCATCAGCCGCACCCCATGCACGCCACTGTTTGCCGTACACTGGGCCGAGGTCGCCGTTTTCATCTGCCCACTCGTCCCAGATGCTGACGTTGTTTTCACGCAGATAGGCGATATTGGTTTCGCCTTTCAGGAACCACAGAAGTTCATGAATGATGGAGCGCAGATGGCATTTTTTCGTGGTGACCAGCGGAAAGCCTTCCTGCAGATTGAAACGCATCTGATGACCAAAAATCGACAACGTGCCAGTACCGGTACGGTCGGCTTTAGGGGTGCCCTCATCGAGCACTTTCTGCATTAAATCCAGATACTGTTTCATGTTACCTCACGACAATTGTTTCTGCGGACGGCGATATGCCCAGACCATCATAATCAGGCCAATGACCACCATCGGGATGGACAGAACCTGCCCCATACTGATGATCCCATCGAACAGGCCCAGTTGCGCATCCGGCTGGCGGAAATGTTCGACGATGATGCGGAATAAGCCGTAGCCAATCAGGAATAAGCCTGATACCGCACCCATCGGGCGTGATTTGCGAATAAAGACGTTCAGAATGATGAACAATACGATGCCTTCCAGCAGCAGTTCATACAGCTGCGAAGGATGGCGCGGCAGTACACCGTACTGGTTCAGCAGCGGCTGCCATTTCGGGTCAGCGGCGGCAATCGCGATATCTTCCTGACGTGAGCCGGGGAACAACATCGCCCAAGGCACATCGGTGGTCACACGACCCCAAAGCTCGCCGTTAATGAAGTTGCCCAGACGTCCTGCACCCAGGCCAAACGGGATCAGCGGAGCAATGAAATCGGAAACCTGGAAGAAATTACGCTTGGTACGGCGTGCGAAAATCAACATCACGACGATCACACCAATCAGGCCGCCGTGGAAGGACATACCGCCGTCCCACACTTTGAAGAGATAAAGAGGATTATCGAGGAACAGTGGCAGGTTGTAGAAGAAGACATAACCGATACGGCCACCGAGGAAGACACCGAGGAAACCGGCATAGAGTAAATTCTCTACTTCTTCTTTTTTCCAGCCGCTGCCTGGCTTGTTGGCACGGCGAACAGCCAGCCACATTGCGAAGACAAAACCGACCAGATACATCAGTCCGTACCAGTGAAGAGATACCGGCCCGATGGAGAAAATCACCGGGTCAAACTGGGGAAACGCCAGATAGCTGTTGCTCATCTATCACCACAAATTGTTTATCATTATCGCCCGGTTAAGGGCCAGCAGGGAGCGAATAGTAGCATAGCCGGGAGGTTTTCCGGGGCTAAGCCGCTGGAAAAGTTCTGTAAAAAATCATCTCATCGTTCGCCGGAATGCGGCCACAGCAGAAGTCACGCGGTACCGCGTACCGCGAAGGGTGTTTATTTGCCGCCGCGGATCAGGCCGCCCAGCCCGCGTCGCTCCATAAATGCTGCCGTCATATGGCGAACATCCGTGGTGAAATGCGCCTGTAAAACGCGGCTGGCCAGCTCTTCGGCATCGTGTAATTCAATACGGCGGAGCAGATATTTTATACGCGCCACGCTGCGGCCGTTCATGCTGAGATTGCGGAACCCCATGCCGGTCAGCAACAGCGCGCCCATCGGGTCACCGGCCATTTCACCGCACAAACTGACATCCAGCCCTGCGGCTTCTGCGCTGGTGACAATCTGCTTAAGCACACGCAACATCGCCGGATGCAGGCTATCGTAAAGCCCGGCGACGCGGGTATTGTTACGATCGACGGCCAGCAGATATTGCGTTAAATCGTTGGTGCCCACGGAGATAAACTCCACTCTTCCGGCCAGAGCCGGGAGCATGAAGATCATCGAAGGCACTTCAATCATGACACCCAGACGCGTCGGCGGCAGCTCATAACCCAACTGTTCTTCCACTTCACGTCCGGCACGATCAATCAGGCGTCGCGCTTCATCAATCTCTTCGAGGCTGGTGACCATCGGCAGTAAAATGCCAAGATTGCCGGTCGCCGCGTTGGCGCGCAGCATGGCGCGAACCTGAATCAGGAAAATCTCGGGCTGATCGAGCGTGATACGAATTCCACGCCAGCCCAGACACGGGTTTTCTTCGCTGATCGGCATATACGGCAGCTGTTTGTCAGAGCCGATATCCAGCGTGCGCAGCGTCACCGACTTTTGCGGGAATAATTGCAGCATGCCCTGATACTGCGCGACCTGTTCTTCTTCCGAAGGGAAGCCGCTTTGCAGCATGAACGGAATTTCCGTGCGGTATAACCCGACACCGTCGACGCGGCTGCCAAACAACTTTTCGTGGTCAGCGCTAAGCCCGGCGTTGAGCATAACCTGTACCCGCTCGCCGCTCTTCAGCGCAGCCGGTTGCTCAACATCATCTTCGGCTTTCTGGCTCAGCTCCATTTCTTCGCTGATGAGACGTTTGTATTCCGTCACCAGAACGGCTTCCGGGTCAATCAGCAATTCGCCACGGTAACCATCAACAATCAGCTGACGCTGGCTCAGCAGCGCGGGCTGAATATCCGCGCCCATAATGGTCGGGACGCCCATCGCACGGACTAAAATTGCGGCATGGGAATTCGCTGCACCGTCGCGGACGACGACGCCCGCCAGCCGGTCTTGCGGAACTTCCGCCAGCAATGTCGCGGTCAGTTCATCAGCGACCAGAATGAAACGTTCCGGCCACTGAGTATTGCCCTGGATGGTATCGTCGAGATGAAACACCAGCCGCTGGCCGAGTGCGCGTAAATCGCTGCCGCGCTCACGCAGATAGGTATCCTGGAGGCTGGCAAACTGAGCCGCAAATTCTTCAACAACCTTTTTGACCGCCCATTCCGCCACTGCGCCCTGATCAATCTGCGCAAACAGCTCGCGCTTGAGGCGCGCATCATTGAGTAAATGGGAATAGAGGTCGAAAATCGCCGCGCTTTCTTTCTGCGCGCTGGCCGTGAAGCGTTTACTGAAACGGCGAAATTCTGCACCGGCATCTTCCAGTGCGCGGGTCAGCCGCTCGCGTTCACGAACGGTGTCCAGCGTGGACGCCATGTAGACATGCTCAAGCGAAGGTTGCGAGCTGTCCTGCCAGCCGATCCCAATCGCCACACCGGGCGATGCGGCCAGTGCCCGCACGCGGGTCTGACGGAAACGTCCGTAAAGCACATTAAGCTGTGCCTGGGAAAGGATTGCCGCCAGCTGCGTTGCCAGCGTGACCATAAAGGACTCTTCACTTTCATCAAACTGGCGATGCTCGCGCTGCTGAATAACCAGCACGCCCAGCAGCTGACGACGGTGAATGATCGGCACGCCTAAGAAGGATCGGAAAAGATCTTCTTTGACGGCAGGGATATATTTGAAACTCGGGTGGCTCTGCGCGTCGGCAAGGTTGATGGGTTCAGCCAGACGCCCGACCAGACCCACGATGCCCTGATCAAACGCCAGGGTAATAGTGCGCCCGCGAGGCTTTTTCAAACCTCGCGTCGCCATCAGATAGTAACAACGGCGGTCATTGTCAGCGAGATAGACGGAACACACTTCAGTGTCCATCGCCAGGCAGGTTTCGTTGACCAGTACGTCCAGCGCATCATTCAGGCTGGACGCCATTGCTACCTTTTCAACAATTTCTCGCAAACGCGTGAGCATTTCTTCGTGACTTAGCCTCTTTTACGACGATAAGCGGGCGATGTCTTTGGAAGAGAGACTTCCTGCATCGGCATGATGGTGGTGGAAAACTCCTTCATTACACGACGGTAGACATCACGTTTGAATGACACGACCTGACGAACCGGATACCAGAAACTCACCCAACGCCAGCCATCAAATTCAGGCGTGCTGCTGCGCTGCATATTGATATCCGCATCGTTGCACATCAGTTGCAGCAAGAACCATTTTTGCTTTTGGCCGATACAAACCGGCTTTGTGTCCCAACGCACCAAACGTTTTGGCAATTTATAACGTAACCAGTTACGGGTCGAAGCCAGAATACGTACATCTTTACGGCCAAGCCCCACTTCCTCAAACAGCTCGCGGTACATGGCCTGCTCAGCGGTTTCACCGGGGTTTATGCCCCCCTGTGGAAACTGCCAGGAGTGCTGACCGTATCGTCTGGCCCATAACACCTGACCCTGCTTGTCACAGATTACGATACCAACATTCGGGCGGTAGCCATCATCATCGATCACCGGACTACCTCAATAGCTTAAAATCATAGATGTTCTGATTGTTTCATACTACCAACAGGCGGTAAACCACTGGTTAACGCCGATCGGCATGAATAAAAATGGGATAACTCACAGTTATAACCAAAGTTATAAACAGATTTGGGAAAACATCCGAGATTTTATTCACTTTTTCTGTGGATAGATATGTGAAGAACTTAAGAGTAAGCGGGGTAAAACTCTCCTGAACTTATTTGCCCGAGAAAAATGAAATCCCATAAAACACTTAAAAAACATGGTATTGATAACCAATAAACACGTTATCCCACGTTCAAAAATGAGAACCAAATCACATTGGAAAGTGATCTGGCGAAAGATCGACCAATGACGTTTTTATCCACAGCGATCGACTAAAAGTTGACGTTACCTGAGCAATAATTGGATGAAACCCCATACGTCAAGCCTGTAAATCGAACCAGTGATCGGATAAACCTGAGGTTATCCAAGAAATCTGTGGATAACTAGGTGGAAGATCCTGTTTATTGTCGCCTTCAACAGGTGATCAACCTAATCTTTAGCCTGCAAAATCCGCCGGAATGCGGAAAAAAAACTAAGATAAATCATGCTATTATTCCGCCGCCGCGCAGGTATAACTTTTTATTCACCGTGCGGGATGAAAGCAGTACGAAATTTAATCTATCGAATGAGCATTGTTTTTTATGTCGATTCCTTTACCTGCAACACAACCGCCCCGTGACGAAAACGCACTGCTGCAACGCGCGCAATCTCTTGCGGGTCATACATTAGGCGAACTGGCCACACGCGCAGGTTTGCCAATCCCGGCGAATCTGAAACGTGAAAAAGGCTGGGTCGGCATGTTGCTGGAAGTGTATCTCGGTGCCATCGCGGGCAGTAAACCCGAGCAGGATTTTGCCGACATTGGCATTGAGCTGAAAACGATCCCGGTCGATTCCAGGGGGAAACCGCTGGAAACCACTTTCGTGTGCGTCGCCCCGTTAACCGGAAACAGCGGCGTGACGTGGGAAAGCAGTCATGTGCGGCACAAACTGGCCCGTGTGCTGTGGATCCCTGTAGAAGGCGAACGTCAGATCCCGCTGGCAGAACGGCATATAGGTGCGCCTTTACTGTGGCAACCGTCGCAAGAAGAAGATCAGCAGTTGCGTCAGGACTGGGAAGAGCTGATGGATTTAATCGTGCTCGGTAAAGTCGAAAGCATAACGGCCCGTCACGGAGAATATCTGCAACTGCGGCCGAAAGCCGCGAACAGCAAGGCGCTGACAGAAGCTATCGGCGAGTTCGGACAGCCGATCCTGACACTTCCCCGCGGCTTTTATCTTAAGAAGCGTTTCACCGGCGCGCTGCTGTCCCGCCACTTTCTGCTTTGAATACCGAAATTTATAAAATTTCACACACCTTTTCTGCCACGCTGGATTCCTTTTGCTACGCTAGACTGTAGATCATTTCCCATAACGAAAAATCTTCGACGTAACCAAAGGAATAACAACGATGATGATGAAGAAAACTTTGATGCTGACCGGTGCTGCACTTCTGGTTTTTAGCCTCTCAGGCTGCGCCAGCGACTACGTGATTTCCACCAAAGACGGCAATATGATCCTGACCGACGGCAAACCCGAGCTGGATAAATCCACCGGTCTGCTCAGCTACACCGATGAACAGGGCAATAAGCGTCAGATCAACAACGATAACGTCAGCCAGGTCATGAAACGCTAAACACCGCGCCCCACTCCATCCTGCCTGATGCAATAACGCGGGTAGCCATACGTGCCACCCGCGTTATTGCAGGATAGTTGCCCCCTTCCCCCTTGTTCCTGCCTTGTATATAGTCAGTAAAGGCGCTTTTTCGTTAGGCTGACATTCTCAGATAGAAAGGAAGACCGGCAATGCAATATCACCGTATACCCCACAGTTCTTTAGAAGTGAGCTTACTGGGACTTGGCACCATGACTTTTGGTGAACAGAACAGCGAAGCCGACGCCCATCAGCAACTGGATTACGCGGTTGCGGCGGGCATAAACCTGATTGATACCGCAGAAATGTATCCCGTTCCGCCGCGTCCTGAAACGCAGGGCCTGACGGAAAGCTATATTGGCAGCTGGCTGAAAGCCCGCGGCAACCGCGAGAAGATCATTCTGGCGAGTAAAGTCGCCGGTCCTTCGCGCGGTAACGATAATTCCATCCGTCCGGGCCAGATGCTGGATCGCAAAAATATCCGCGCGGCGCTGGATGCCAGCCTGAAACGTCTGAATACGGATTATCTGGACTTATATCAGCTGCACTGGCCGCAGCGTCAGACCAATTTCTTTGGCAAACTGAGCTATCAGTACACTGAAGAACAGTCTCCGGTGACTTTACTGGAAACGCTTGAAGCTCTGAATGAACAGGTGCGCGCCGGTAAAATCCGCTACATCGGTGTTTCTAACGAAACGCCGTGGGGCGTGATGCGTTATCTGCAACTTGCCGAAAAGCATGACCTGCCGCGTATTGTTTCGATTCAAAACCCGTACAGCCTGCTGAACCGCAGCTTTGAAATCGGTTTGTCAGAAATCAGCCAGCACGAAGGGGTGGAATTGCTCGCCTATTCCAGCCTGGCGTTCGGTACGCTGAGCGGCAAATACCTGAACGGTGCGAAACCGGCCGGTGCGCGTAACACGCTGTTCAGCCGCTTCACGCGTTACTCTTCACCGCAGGCAGAAGCGGCGATTGCCGAATATGTCGCGCTGGCGAAAAAACACAATCTGGATCCTTCGCAGATGGCTCTGGCCTTCGTGCGCCAGCAACCGTTTGTCGCCAGCACGCTGCTGGGCGCGACCACGCTGGAACAACTGAAGATCAACATCGACAGTCAGGACCTGACGCTTGATGGCGAAATTCTGGTTGAGCTGGAAGAAATCCACAAACGCTTCACCATTCCGGCGCCGTAACAAACGCCATATCACAGCCATTAAAAAAGGGCGCTCAGCGCCCTTTTGTTTTTGCGAAATCGCTATAAAAACAGCATCACGCCAGACGACGTTTCTGCATATTCTTCCAGATCCACAGCCCGGTAATCGCCAGCGCAAACACCACGCCGAAGCCGATACCAATCGCCACGACCGGCGCGCCCGCCATCACCACCAGCGAATACAAGCCAAGCATCAGCAACATCGCCGTGTTCTCACCGAGGTTTTGCACTGCAATTGCATTACCGGCGCCAACGGAAATTTTACCGCGATGCTGTAACAGCGCGTTCAGCGGAACCACGAAGAAACCGCCGAGGATCCCGACAACCACCAGCACAATATACGAACTTAGCATGCTGGTTTGCAGGGCGAATACGACGACCGCAATCCCGATCGCGACACCCGCCGGCAGACAGCGTTTCACTGTTTCCAGGCGGATGAGTTTCGCAGCCGCACCGGCACCAAACACAATACCGATGGCGACCATCGCATTCAGAAGCGTCGGCGTTTTGTTATCGGTAATGCCGAGCGCCACCGGCACCCACAGCACCAGCAGGAAACGCAGCGTCACACCCGCGCCCCAGAAGAGGCTGGTACCGACCAGCGAAAAGCGGGTTTCGCCGTCCTGCCACAAGGTTTTGCAGGCGAAGAAAAACGTCCGCGTCATTTTGGCCGGATTCCACGACTGCCCCGGACGCGCCGGTGTCAGCTTGGGAATAAACCAGTTCGCCGCGACCGCCGCGCCATAAGCCAGCACGCAGATACCGAGCGCAGCCAGAATGCTCCAGTCAGCCAGCGCGCCACCGGCCACCGATCCGAGAAGGATCGCCGCAATGGTCGAGGCTTCCATCATGCCGTTGGCTTTCACCAGCTGCTCGCCGCTGGCGATTTCACCCAAGATGCCATATTTGGCCGGTGAATACGCCGCCGCCCCAATCCCCACCAGCGTATAGCCGAGGAACGGGTTCAGTCCGGCGCAAATCACCGCCGCCCCGCCGAGTTTGAGCAGATTGGCAACCATCATTACGCGGCCTTTCGAGAAGCTGTCCGCGAACTGCCCGACAAACGGCGCGAGAATAATGTACGTCGCCACAAACGCCATCTGTAAAACCGGCTGGCTCCAGTCGGGATACAGCTGTTGTTTGATCAGCGCCAGCGCGGCAAACAACAGCGCGTTATCGCCAAACGCAGACAGAAACTGCGCGACGATCACCGCCGTCATGCTTTTCGACATCAGCGGCGCTGCCGCCATAGAAGGTTGGCTCATGCCTCACTCTCCGGGTTTTCTGCCATCTGGCGCAGGGTGACAAAATCAGGTTTACCGCTGCCCAGCAACGGCAAGGCTTTAACCACGCGAATATCGCGCGGCACTGCGAGTTCCGGCAGCCCCAATTCGCGGGCGGCTTTACTCAGGGCATCACGGCGTAATTCCGGGTCGGTGGTAAACAGCACCAATGCTTCGCCTTTGCTGCTGTCGCTGCGTGACGTCGCTGCATGTTGTTTATCCGGTGAAGCTTTGATGGCAAGTTGCTCGACGCTTTCCAGCGACACCATTTCACCGGCCAGCTTGGCAAAACGCTTCACGCGGCCACGAATGGCGCAGAAACCTTTGTCATCCAGCGTGACGATATCCCCCGTGTCATACCAGCCTGCCTGCATTTCGCCGTCGGCGTTTTCGGCCTGTGGCGCTTCCAGTACGCCCGGATTTTCAACCCGCAGATAGCCTTTCATGATGTTCGGGCCACGCAGTTGCAGGCGTCCGCCTTCTTCAATACCCGGCACTTTAATCAGACGTGATTCCATTCCCGGCAAAATCTGACCGACGGTATTCACTTTCGCGGCCATCGGCACGTTAATCGCCACCACCGGCGCACATTCGGTCACGCCATAGCCTTCGAGAATGCGGATACCGAATTTGTTCTGCCAGATTTCCTTGGTGCTTTCCGCCAGTTTTTCCGCGCCAGCAACGACATAGCGCAAGCGGGCAAAATCATAAGGATGTGCAAATCGGGCATAGTTGCCGAGGAAGGTGGACGTACCGAACAACACGTTGCAGTTCTGATCGTAGACCAGCTCCGGCACAATGCGGTAATGCAGCGGGCTCGGATACAGGAACACGCGCGCGCCAGTCATGATCGGCGTTAACAGACCGACGGTCAGCCCGAACGCATGGAACAGCGGCAGGGAGGACATGAAACGGTCGCGGGGGGTGAAATCCGCCACGGTGCGGATTTGCTCAACGTTCGCCAGCAGGCTCGCATGGGAATGCACCACGCCTTTCGGATTGCCTTCGGAGCCGGAGGTAAACAGCACCAGCGCGGCATCGTCAGGTTGCTGTGGCAACATTGCGCGACGCGGGAAAATCAGGTGGAGCAGGATCCAAAGTTTGTCCTGCAACGTGACGGTATCTTTTAAATCTTCCAGATAAACCCAGTTAGCTTCCGGGACATTCTCCGGCAGATGCGTCAGTTTGCCTTTTTCGAGGAACTGGCGGGACGTAATGATCGTTTTGATTTGCGCCGCTTTCATCGCGCTTTGCAGCCCTTTCGCACCGGCGGTGTAGTTGAGCAGCGCCGGAATACGGTTGCGCATCGACGCGCCAAACAGCGCTGCGGCCATGATCGTGGCATTCGGCAGCAGCATCCCGACGTGTTCCCCTTCGCGGGTGAACCGTTGCAGGATACGGCTGACGCCGAGGGATTTTTTCAGCAGGCCCTGATAAGAATCTTCCTTGAAAGAAACATCGGCGATGCAGGGTTTGCGGCGGCCATAGCGGGTTTGCGCCGACAGAAAAGCCTGATACAACGTTTCCGGCTCGCGGGTTTCCATGCGCGCCTGCATCATCACTTTATGCAATTGCTCACCAGCCAGCACGCGGCGGTCGCGGGAACGCGCGGCTTCCGGCATCGGGATCGTCACCGGCGGCAAAACGTTGATTGTCACTTTCGGGAACCAGCGGATTTTGAAACTGCCGAACAGGCGACCAAACGGCGTAAATTCTGCGCCGTCAATGCGGATCGGGATCACGGTGGCCTGTGACTTCGCCGCGACAAAAGCGGCGCCGTCATAAATCTTCATTAATGAACCGGTGACCGTAATACGCCCTTCCGGGAAAACCACCACCGGACGCCCTTTTTCCACTTCGCGGATCAGGTGTTTAATCGCCATCGGTTTGGTCGGGTCCAGCGGCATGAAGTCCACGTACGGCTTCAGCCAGCGCATAAACCAGGTATCAGTAATGTTGGAATACACCGCGAACACCGGTTTGACCGGCAGAAAAAGCACCAGCAGCATGCCGTCTATAAAAGAAACATGGTTGGGCGTGAGCAATAAACGCGGGTAATCAAATGAGGATTTCGCCGGCGTGACCGTCACCCGGAACGCTATGCGGAACAGCCACCTGAACGCGGCGAAAAGAAAGTTATACATGTTTGCCATCTCCTTATGTGTCATCCCTGATCTTGAAAGAAAAAGGTTGGGGAAACAGCATACTATAAGCCGTTGTAAAAGACGCCAGTCGGAGAGAGTTTCGGAGGTTGCTTAACGACGTGCAGAATTGAGACAAAAAAAAACCTACGCATCCGCGTAGGTTGGTGCAAATTTAATCGGTATCAACATGCAGAGCACGTTGATGATTCACCAATCAATACCTCTGGGACGTTCAATTTAGCTGGTTTGTACGAACCACAGCCAGCAGGCAATCGAAACATAATTCCGCAAAGTGTAACGAGTGGTGAAAATGCCTCCGGTTTTAATCATTTAATGCTGATTGCGTTACTTCGACCAGGCAGCTCATTGCATTTGGCCCCTGCGTCAGACGCGAGGTGCCGATATCCAGCGTCAGCACATTCGGATTTCCCGCCTGCTCGGTTTCCTGCCATTTACCGCCAAAGCCCGGATCAAACCAGGCGCCGGTGGACATCAGCACCACGCCGCGCGTAATGCCGTCATTGAACGAAACCCCGGCCAGACAGCTGCCGCGCGCGTTATGCACTTTCACCCGGTCGCCGTCGTTCAGCTGGCGGCTGGCCGCGTCTTCAGGGTGCATAAACAGCGTTTCTTTCCCGGCCGTTTTGTTCGACTGCGCCAGCGGCGACTGATCGAGCTGGCTATGCAACCGGTCTTTCGGCTGGATGGAAATCAGATGCAGCGGCCACTCTTTGGCCGTTTCTGCGCCCAGCCACTCAACCGGCGGCTGCCATTCCGGATGCGGTGCGAAATCTTCGTAACCGTATCCGGCGATGGTTTCGGAGAACAACTCGATTTTTCCACTGTGCGTGCCCAGCGGATTAGCGCGCGGGCTTTTGCGGAATTCTTCGAAGAAGATGTAATCCTTCTCCGGCGTCGGTAATTCAACAAAACCGCGTTCCCAGAACGTTTCAAAGTCCGGCCATTCAACGCCGGTGCCTTTCTGCGCTTCACCGCACTGACGGTAAATATGGCGCAGCCACTGATCTTCGTTGCGCCCCTGCGTGAACTGTTCGCGGTAACCGAGACGGTCGGCGATATCGGCGAAAATATCAAAATCGTTACGTGCCTGATGCTGTGGCGCGACGGCCTGATGCATCGCCAGCACGAAACGGTCACGCGAAGAACCGCCGATATCATTACGCTCAAGCGAGGTGGTCGCAGGCAGCACGATGTCGGCCATCTGCGCTGCCGGTGTCCAGACGTTATCCTGCACGATCACCGTGTCCGGTTTCTGCCAGCCTTCGACCAGGCGGTTAAGCTGCTGATGGTGATGGAACGGATTGCCGCCGGCCCAGTGAACCAGATGAATATCCGGATAATTCAGCATCTCGCCCTGGAATTCGTACGGCTGCCCCGGATTGAGCAACATGTCGCTGATGCGCGCAACAGGAATCGACAAACCAGAAGGATTCGGCCCGGCGCTGACGGCAGGGCCCGGCGTGTCAAAACGCGGATTGCCGACGCTGTTCATCGAACCGTGTCCAAACGAGAAACCGCCGCCCGGCAAACCGACCTGCCCGAGCATGGCGGAAATGGCGATCATCATCCAGTACGGCTGTTCGCCGCGATGGGCGCGCTGCACGGAATAAGAACAGGTAATAAAGCTGCGCACGCCGATCAGATCGTCGGCCAGCCGCGCAATGCGTTCAGCCGGAATACCGGTAATGTGGCTCGCCCACTCCGGCGTTTTCGCCACGCAGTCAGTATCACCGCGCAGGTACGCCGCGAGCTGCGGATAACCCACGCAGTGGCTGGCCAGAAACGCATCGTCCTGTGCATCCTTGCGCTGGATCTCATACGCGATCGCCATCATCAGCGCTGCGTCAGTGTTCGGGCGGATCGGGATCCACTCGGCATTCACAAACGCCGGGCAGTCATCGCGCATCGGGCTGATGTTAATCACCCGCGTGCCTTTTTTTGCCAGCTGTTCCAGCGCCGGTTTCAGCGTATGTTCCACCGCGCCGCCGGATGCCACTTGCGCGTTTTTCAGCGCCAGACCGCCGAAGGCAAGCAGGATTTCCGCATGCTCCACCACGCTCGGCCACGACGTGACGCGCCCGGTCAGTGGCGTAAATGTACCAATCACATACGGCAGGAAAAACTGCGCCGAGCCCCAGCTGTAATTGCCCTGCTGATCCACACCGCCGCCGCCGGTGAAATAAAAACGGCGCACCAGCGAACGGGCATGGTGTAAACGCCCCGCAGAAGACCAGCCGTAAGAACCGTTGAAAATCCCGGATGCGCCGTAGCGGTCGCGCACGCGTTTATTCTCTTCAGCGACCAGATCCAGCGCCAGATCCCAGTCCACTTCGACAAAATCTTCACGCCCGCGCAGCGAGCGATCACTGTTTTCGCGTTTTTGCAGCCAGGAACGGCGCACCGCCGGTTTGCGGATGCGTTTTTCCGAATACACCAGCGGCGCAATCGAATCGAGTAAAGGCGAAGGGTCAGCATCGGCGGAATAAGGCTCGCAGCGGATCAGGCGGCCATCTTCCACCACGGCGGTATACGCGCCCCAGTGAGCCAGTTGCGGGTAACGTTTTATCGACATTTTTCTTTTTCTCAGCGCGGGTAAATAGCATTAAAAATAACATTCGCGCCGTTCTCAGTTCAAAGAACAAATCATCTTAATCAAACCCATTTAGGTCCTTTCAGGCTGCGATTTCCGTTAAAGACGGCATTCTTTTCCCGTTACATGCGTCTTGCATCGAAAAGTTGCGATCGACATCCTTGCAGCCACCGGTCTTTTCCGCAAAACTGGGCAGTGTAAACGATTACCCTCACGGAATAGCGGAAGTGTTATGGCAACGATTAAGGATGTAGCAAAACTGGCAGGCGTATCGGTTGCGACCGTCTCACGCGTGATAAATCATTCTCCGAAAGCCAGTGAAAGCTCGCGGGAAGCCGTTCAGAACGCCATGCAGCATCTGCAATATCATCCGAATGCCAACGCCCGCGCACTGGCGCAACAGGCTACCGAAACCCTGGGCCTGATTGTGGCCGACGTGTCCGATCCTTTTTTTGGCGCGATGGTAAAAGCCGTCGAACAGGTGGCGTATGCGACCGGCAATTTTCTGCTGATTGGTAACGGTTATCACAACGTGGAAAAAGAGCGTCAGGCCATCGAACAGCTGATCCGTCACCGCTGTGCGGCGCTGGTGGTCCACGCCAAAATGCTGCCTGAAGATGAACTGACCAGCCTGATGCAGCAAATTCCCGGCATGGTGCTGATCAACCGCACGCTGCCCGGTTTCGAGGAGCGCTGCATTGCGCTTGATGACCGCTACGGTTCATGGCTGGCAACCCGCCATCTGATTCAGGCAGGGCATCAGCGCATCGCCATTTTGTGTTCCAACCACGGCATTTCAGATGCCAGCGACCGTCTTCAGGGCTACATTGACGCGCTGACCGAACACAATATTCCTGTCGATGACAAACTGATTGCCTACGCCGAACCCGATGAAATCGGCGGCGAAAAAGCGATGGCGGACTTACTGGGATTAGGCAAAAGCTTTACCGCCGTGACCTGCTACAACGACCCGATGGCCGCCGGTGCGCTTTCGGTATTAAGCGATAACAGCATTGATGTGCCGGGGGAAATTTCTCTGATCGGGTTTGATGACGTGCTGATTTCGCGGTATCTGCGCCCGCGTCTGACCACGGTGCGTTATCCGGTTGTCGCGATGGCGAATCAGGCTGCGCAGCTGGCGTTAGCGCTGGCAAACGGCCAGCCGCTGCCCGAAACCACTCACATGTTCAGCCCGACGCTGGTGCGCCGTCACTCGGTGAGTTCTCCGGGGAATTAAAGAAATTGCTGGTAAACGCGGACAGGTTTGTCAGGGTAATCCAGCGCATCGCCGATGTATTTCCAGCCAAAACGTTCGTAGTAGCCGGTAAATTCAGCGTAGAGATAGAGCTCGGAAAAGCCGCTGCGGCGGCTGTGTTCCAGCACGAAAGCCTGCAATTCCTGCCCTAACCCGCGCGATCTGTAACCTTCATCAACGTACAGCGCCGCCAGCCAAGGTGTGAGATCCTGACGGCTGATTAAATCGCAGCGCCATAACCCGACGGTTCCCGCCAGCGTATCGCCCTCGAGCGCGATAAAGGTTTGTGGCAAATCCGCACCGCGCAGGCTGCTTTGCACCACGCTTTCAAAAAACGCCCGGCTGTTTTCACTGCCAAACGCTTTCCACAGCCAGTCCGTGACGGTTTCCTGAAATTCCGGACATTCGCTGAGATTGATGATCTTCATACTCAGACCAGTTTCCCCTGAAAAATCGGCACAGATTCAAACAGATAACCGTCGAACTCAGGCGCATCAACATCAGAAAGTTCCATCAGCGTGTTCTTCACATTTTCCATGTGCTGCCACATGGCCTGATACGAACCCATCACGTCGCGGCGGCGCAGTGCGGCCAAAATATTCTGATGATCTGCCAGCCATTTCAGCCGGTAACCGCGCGTGGCGATGTGGCTGTGTAATTGTTTCCAGAGCGGGCTGGAATCGCGATGCATCCAGATATTTTTGACGGAATCGAGCAGCATCTGGTTCTGCGTGGCACCGGCGATCAGCAGGTGAAAAAGGCGGTCGTTATCGCCACTTTCGTCATTGGCAACAATCGCGATTTGTTCCTGCTCCAGCGTGCGGCGCAGGTTTTCGATATCCGCCTTGGTCGCCATTTTGGCGGCAAACGCGGCAATATTACTTTCGAGCAACTGCCGCGCCTGTAAAATTTCAAACGGGCCAATCTGCCCCTGATACATCAGTTCGTCTTCGCCCTCTTCCTGCGAAGGAATGCGGATCACGTAAACGCCGGAGCCCTGGCGGATATCCACCGTTCCTTCGAGTTCCAGCATCAGCAGAGCTTCACGCACGATAGTCCGGCTGACGCCGTAGGTTTCAGCCATATTTCGTTCAGGCGGCAGGCGGGAACCCACAGCGAAATGCCCCTGCTTGATTTGCTCGCGCAGGTCGTGCCCGATTTCCTGATACTGCTTTCTGTCCTGCGAAACCACACCTTTATCCACACATTCACCCTGATGCAAAGACTGACAAATTGGCTCCAAAGACAGAGCCAATGGACCTGCGCTGAAGGGTCAGTGTATCAAACTTAATGCCTGATCCAGCACTTTGGCGCCGTTCAGGGTTCCGTATGCCACCATGTCGATCACGGCGATGGGAATGTTGTGTTCATCCGTCAGCTTTTTATTTTCCGCCAGTTTGAACCGCACCTGCGGCCCTAACAGCACAACCTGAATGTCACGTCCGTAAGCCTCGAGTTCGTCGCGCAGATTATTTTCCGGGATGGCGTAAATCTTAAATTCCAGCCCGCGGGCTGCCGCTTCTTTTTCCATTTTGGTGACCACAAGGGAAGTGGACATCCCTGCCGAACAAGCTAAAACGAGTCGTTTCATAATGTTTCCTCGGGTTATTTATCTTCATCGTCCAGTGTTAAAGACAACACACCACTTTCACTCAGCGATTTAAACCAGTGAGATGATTTCTTCTGACGGCGATCACGGTTGTTATCAAGATCAATCTCGATCAGCCCGTAACGGTTTTTAAAAGCATTCATCGGCGAGACGTTATCGGTAAAAGCCCAGAGCATATATCCCTGACAATTTGCACCGTCTTCCCGCGCCTTTAATGTCCAGTAAAGATGTTCGGCAATAAATTCAATACGATAATCGTCCTGAATTTCTCCGCTGCTGGCATCACGGAACTGGCCTTCATTTTCAATGCCCATTCCGTTCTCAGCAATAAACCATGGAATATTTCCGTATTCCGTTTTAATGCGCATTGCAAAGTCATAAACAATTTTCGGGTAAATTTCCCAGCCACGGGATTTATTCATCCTGCGGCCCGGCAGTTCAAAATGTTCGTAGTAAAACGCGGGATGGAATGGCGTCTCTTTATTCCATTCACGGGACGGGGCTTTAACACGGTGCGGGTAATACAGATTAATGCCCACTTCGTCCACCGTGTTATTACGGATAACCGCCAGTTCCTGCTCTGAATAATCAAACTGCACGTGGTGCTTTTGCAGCAAATCGAGCAATTCCTGCGGGTATTCGCCTTTAATCATCGGGTCTAAAAATACGCGGTTATAGAATAAATCGTATAAATGCGCCGCCTTCTGATCGTGCGCCGCTGCTGAACGGGCGTACGTCACTTCCGGGTTTAAAATCACGCCCATCGTGCCGTGCGAACCGTAACCTTTACGGTGAAACAGCTCGACGACTTTGGCGGTTGCCAGCACTTTGTGATGATTCCACTGCATCCATTTACCGGTGTTCTGCTCGAAAGGCCAGCGGATTGCGTCCAGATACACGCGGGTTTGCACCACTACCGGCTCGTTGAAAGTGAACCAGCGGCTGACCTTCCCGGCGAAGCGCTCAAGCACTTTATCCGCGTACAGGACAAAAAGCTCAACGACTTTTTTCGAGCCCCAGCCGTCATATTTTTCAAGCAGATACGCCGGTAATTCGTAGTGTTCGAGGCACAGCATCGGCTCAATGCCGTTGCGCTTCATCTCATCCAGAAGATTGCCGATGTACGCCGCATATTCCTCATCAACCGTACCCAGTTCGTAGTCGGTGAAAAAGCGCGACCAGTTAACTGAAGTGCGGTAATGCGTCAGCCCGCTGGCCTTCATCAGCGCCACATCTTCTTTATAACGGTTAATGAAATCAGTGGCTTTCGCCGGGCCGTAGCCGTTGTGCCAGACGTGGCGGTTGTTTTTGTACCAGAGATCCAGATACGAATCCTGCCCGTCCTTTTTGCCACTCCAGCCTTCGGTTTGCCACGCAGAAGCCGCCGCACCGAGAATAAACCCGTCAGGAATGGTGATTGAAACTTTGCTCATAATTTTCCTCGTTGTCCCGGATTCAGGCCGTTGCAGCGCGTTTTTGCTGCTGCGCGATAGCGTCAATCTGCGCCTGTTCTGCACGGCGCGAAGCCACTTTGACGAACGGCAGATAAATCAGCACAGCCACCACGATGCAGCCAATTTGGGTAATCACCGCGCCCATCGAACCGGCGGTAGACAGCCAGGCGTTGATGATCGGCGGCGTGGTCCACGGCACCATGACCACGGCACGTCCGGCAAAACCCAGGCTGGTCGCAAAATACCCGATAGTACCGGTGATGAGCGGCGTGATGATGAACGGGATCGCCAGAATCGGGTTGAGCATGATCGGCATGCCGAAAATCACCGGTTCATTGATGTTGAAGAAGCCCGGCCCCATGGATAATTTGGCGATTTCGCGCATCTCTTTGCGGCGCGTTCCCAGCATGACCGCCAGCAAAAGCCCGATAGTGCAGCCCGAGCCGCCGATGCTCATGTACACATCCCAGAACGGCATGGTGATGATGTTCGGCACTTCATGTCCCTGCTCGAACGCCGTCATGTTCACCATGATCGCGCCCAGCAGCAGCGGCTCACGGATGGGTTTGATCATCTGATTGCCGTGAATACCAATGACCCAGAACAGTTGCGCGACAAACATCAGCAGCAGAATGCCCGGCAGGCTTTGCATCACCGATTCCAGCGGACGCTGGATCACCTGATACACCGCGTCGTACAAATACATGCCGGTCACGCGATGGAAAACGAAGCCGAATGTGGCGACGATAACCACGGTAATAATCGCGGGGATCAGTGCGGAGAACGACGCGGAAACGTTCGGCGGCACACTTTCCGGCATTTTAATCCGCAGGCCGTTAACCTTTTCCAGGCGGGAATATATTTCCACCGAGAGAATGGCAATAAACATGCCAAGGAACAGGCTTTTGGTGTCGGAGAATTGTTTCGCCAGCACGTCTTTCACTTCCTGCATCTGGCCGTTGACCATCATATCGACGGTCGTCGGCGTGACGGCAATAAAACAAATCACCGCCAGCAGGCCGGGAAATAACGAACGCGAGCCGTTAATTTTGCCCAGTTCAATACCAATTAAAAATACCGCGCCGATGGTCAGGAAACTCAGCGTGGCATAGTTAATACTGCTCATAATCGGTTTGAGCGCCGCCAGCCAGGAGAACATTTCAAAGTGGGCTAATCCGTTTTTCGGATCCATCACCATATTTGAAATTAAAACTGAGAATGCCCCCACGATAATGACCGGCATTAACGTGATAAAAGAAGCCTTAATAGCCATGATGTATCTGAGGCTATTAAAAGTATTCGCGAATCCCCCGAGAGAATCGATAAAACGGTCTTTCAGTGACATGACACCACCTCTTTTAATATTGTGTTTTGCTTTACAGGTGTTTGTTTCGCATTGACCTTTTGACGTATCAGAGGATAAAGGTTGAGTGCGAATATAAAGTCAGATTCCGGTTCTGAGAGAAATTCCGTCCATCTTTTGGGTCATTATTGTCTTAATGTGGCATGCCAAAAAATAGCGGAATACGAATTAATTTCTGTGACAGCGTTCTCACATGTGAATATTGGAATTCCAATATGATGAATTCACCCCTTTCTGGTATACCAATTTTGGAGATGTCGATGGAATTCGATCTGGAACAAACGGTAATGGAGTTATTGATCAACGCCGGGGAAGCGCGTTCTAACGCGATGATGGCGATTCAGCATGCCCGCAAAAAGGAATGGGAGCAGGCGGATGCCATGCTGAAAGCCTCAGACGATGCGGCGCGCGTCGCTCACAAAGTGCAGACGCAGCTGATCGGGCTGGATGAAGGCGTGGGAAAAATACCGGTAAATCTGATTATGGTGCATTCGCAGGATCATCTGATGACCGCCATGCTGTGCCGCGAACTGGCCGAAGAAATCGTGTTACTGAGGAAAGAGATGTTTGAAAAACAGTAAATTCAACACGAAACTCCCCTGCGAAAAAGTACAGAGAACTCGTTCAGCTCCTCCCCCTTCGCAGGGGGAGGAGCAGAGCTTACAGCTCTAAAGCGATTAACTCTTCCACCGTCTGCCTGCGACGAATCAGCCGCGGGACGCCATTTTCGAACAGTACTTCCGGCAGCAGCGGACGGGTGTTGTAGTTAGAAGACATCGATGCGCCATAGGCACCGGTATCGTGGAACACCAGATAATCGCCAATCTGCAACGGTGGGAGCGGGAAGGTTTCAACGCCGCCGCCTGCCTGCTGGGTAAAAACGTCACCGGATTCACACAAAGGCCCGGCAATCACGGATTCCGTCAGCGCCTGACCGCTGAGGTCGCGGCCATCTGCCGGTAACAGCGAAATATGGTGATAACTGCCGTACATCGCAGGACGCATCAGGTCGTTAAACCCGGCGTCGCACAACACGAAATGGCGGCTGCCCATGTTTTTCGCCGCACGGATTTGCGCCACCAGCACGCCGGATTCCGCCACCAGGAAACGCCCCGGTTCGATTTCCAGTTTCACTTCATGCCCGAGGTGTGCCGCAATCTGCTCACGCGCACGGTTCCACAAACCAAAATAATGGCCGGTATCGATAGATTCTTCGTCAAAATGATACGGAATCGACAACCCGCCGCCCGCTGAAATCGCTTCAATATCTTGTCCGGTTTCAATGACCTGGCGAACCATCGCATCACAAACCTGCTCAAGATGGCCGTAATCCACGCCGGAACCAATGTGCATATGAATGCCCACCAGTTTCAGGCCGTAACGGGCAATTTCAGCCAGTGCCTGCGGTAGATCGGCATGCCAGATCCCGTGTTTGCTGTTCTCACCGCCGGTATTGGTTTTCTGGCTGTGACCGTGGCCGAAGCCGGGATTCACGCGCAGCCACACCGGATGCCCGGCTTTGTGCTGACCAATCTGACTGAGCATATCAATGGAACCGGCGTTTACCGGGATATCCAGTGCCGTCACACGTTCCAGCGTCGGCTGATCCAGCACATCGGCGGTAAACACGATTTCACTGTTTTCACGCCCCGGAATAAAACCGGCCACCAGCGCACGTTCTATTTCGCCCAGCGATACCGAATCCACCTTCACGCCCTGCTCACGCATCAGGCGAAGAATATGAATATTCGAACAGGCTTTTTGCGCAAAGCGGATCACATCAAATTCACGTAACTGTGCAATACGTTGCTTAATGATTTCAGCGTCATACGCCCAGACCGGGCAACCAAATTGTTGCACAAGCGCCAGCAAATTCGCGGCGTTAAGTGCAGTGGACGTATCGTTCAGGGCGCGGGGCATAAGATTTTCCGTCAGATGAAGGCTGTCATATTTCGTTAAGTATGACGGCAGATGAAGCAGCGATAAAATATCTATTTCAGGCCAGTCTATTCATTTATGATATGGATAAATGCCTTGCCGGAATGCGATAAACTCATGCCCGCTCTCTCCTTGCGCCACATCGAAATCTTTCATGCCGTGATGACCACCGGCAACCTGACCGAAGCCGCTGCGCTGCTCAATACTTCACAGCCAACGGTCAGCCGCGAGCTGGCGCGCTGTGAAAAGCTGCTGGATTTGCAGTTGTTCGAACGCCTGCGCGGGCGTTTATACCCGACGGTGCAGGGTTTGCGGCTGTTTGAAGAAGTGCAGCGATCGTATTACGGGCTGGACCGGATCATCAGCGCAGCGGAAGGGATCCGCCAGTTTGAGCAGGCGCAGCTGTCTATTGCCTGTCTGCCGGTTTTCAGCCAGTCGCTGTTACCGGCGGTCTGTAAGCCGTTTCTCGACAAGTATCCTGACGTCAGTTTTAACATTGTGCCGCAGGAATCGCCGCTGCTGGAAGAGTGGCTGTCGGCGCAGCGCCATGATCTGGGTCTGACGGAAAACACCCAGACGCCCGCCGGTACTGAACGCCAGACGCTGCTGACGCTCAACGAAGTTTGCGTCCTGCCCGCAGGTCATCCGCTGGCGGCGAAAAAGCGCCTGACACCGCAGGATTTCAGCGGCCTGAACTTTATCAGTTTGTCGGCCACCGACAGCTACCGGCAGTTACTGGATACGCTGTTCGCCGAGCAGCAGGTTACCCGGCGGCTGGTGATGGAAACACACAGCGCCGCCTCGGTGTGCAGCATGGTGCGCGAAGGCGCGGGCGTGTCAGTGGTCAATCCGCTGACAGCGCTGGATTATGCCGAACGCGACCACGGCGTGGTGATCCGCGAATTCAGCGTCGCCGTGCCGTTTACGGTCAGCCTGATCAAACCGCTGCACCGGCCTGCTTCCGCGCTGGTCACGACGTTTACCGAACATTGTCATCAGCAGGCACAACGGTTCGCAGAACGCCTGGAGGTGGTCGTCGGCGGCTGATCTTGTAAATGATAATCATTATCCATAACATGCGGGCACTGTCCCGCTATGGAAAATGAGGATCCCAATGAAAAAGCTGTTACTTCTGGCCACGCTTGCACTGACCGCCTGCTCGACCGCACCGCACAATACCGCCGTTCCCGCCACCGCGCCTTCAGGCCAGATTCAGGATTTACGCACCGGAAAAACGCTGACGCCGGATCAGCTGCTCCGCCAGCTTGCCGCCGCGCCAGGGGTCATCGTCGGCGAAAAACATGACAACCCCGCGCATCATCAGATTGAAAACTGGCTGGTTCAGCGCCTGCCGGAGATCCGCCCGCAGGGCAGCGTGCTGATGGAAATGCTGACGCCGGATCAGCAGCCGAAAGTCGATCAGGTAAAAGCCTGGCTGCAAACCGGCGCGCAAGCGCGGCCTGCCCGGGTTGCAGAGCTGATTAACTGGCAGAAAAGCTGGGACTGGACGATGTACGGCGATGTGGTGATGACCGCGATAAAAGCGCCGTATCCGCTGCTTTCCGCCAATTTGGATCGCAGTGAAATCATGGCATTTTACGAAAAACCCGTCTTCCCGGCAGGCGTTCACGCGGCGGATCCGCGGGTTCGTGATGCCATCAGCGACACCATCCGCACTTCCCATCAGCAAAATATCGATGCAAAGCAGTTACATGCGATGCTCGCCATTCAGCAACAACGCGATCGCCGCATGGCTGAGCGTCTGCTGGCCGCGCCTGCACCCGCATTGCTGATTGCCGGGGGCTATCACGCCGGAAAAAGTATCGGCGTGCCGGTGCATATTCAGGATCTGGATCCTCAGGCGTCTGTCACCGTTCTGATACTGGCCGAAAAAGGCATAGTGATTGATAAATCACAGGCCGATTTTGTCTGGACGACGGCAGCCGTGGCGGCGAAATCCGCGCCCTGATAACCCCTGATTTATTGTGACCATTGAAATTAAATTGTGGAGGAATCGAAAGTTTCTTGTTAAGACCCATTACAAATGATTACTATTATCAAATAATATTGAATCTCATTATCATTTTAATGGACTAAATGACTACTTACTCTCCTTCCGGCTCTCCGGCTGCTGCGGCGTTTGTCTTCCACCCTCAGCGCCGGAGTCTCGGCTTTCTCTTATCAGTGACGCTTCACGTCGCGCTGGCCGCATTTTTCCTGTGGTCCGCGCCCGTACCGCCACCTGTCGAACTGCCGCCTCCCGCCGTCATGCTGACGTTTTCCGCTGATATCGAAAATAACCAACTGACTAAACCGCTGCCGGTAGGCATTGTGCAGGCGGTGGATTCGGCTGCGTCCAGCCAGCAGGAAGCCGTGCAGCAGCAGCAGAAAAACATTACGCCGCCGGTCAATGAAAGCGCGGAAATCAAACTGGTTCAGCAGCATAAGAAACCGAAAGAACAGCAAAAACGCCCGAAACCGGTACAGAAAACGCAGGAGCGCTCGCAGGATCAAACCCGCGCTTCCGCTGCCAGTGCTGCCGCGCCACCGGCAACCGCAAACCTTTCCGACAAAATCGCCGCACCGATGAACAGCGATTCTACGCAGTCCGCCAGCGCGAAAGTGACATGGGAAACCCGGGTGAAGGTGCAGCTCAATCGCCTGAAAAAATATCCGCAGGATGCGATTGCGCGCCACCGGACGGGTGTCGCACAGGTGGCGTTTGTCGTGGATGCGCGGGGAGAAATTGTCAGCAGCCGCCTGCTGAAATCTTCCGGCACGATGTCGATGGATCGCGAAGCGCTGGCTGTTTTGCAACGCGCCAGCCCGTTGCCGCCACCGCCGGGCGATATGCTGAAGGCCGGACAAGTGCCGGTCAGTATGCCGCTTGAATTCACACTCAGCGACGGCGGCAGCCGGAAGTCGTAAAACCAAACGGTTAATACCTTTATTCCTGAGTCTTTCAGGGAAGATTTATTTTTTTCAATATCATCGGGCCACTATGACTTTTTCACGTTTTATTACGCTGTTACTGGCGGGGACTCTCTTTTTCTGCGCGACGGCAACTGCTGAATTCCAGCCGCCGGTCGCTGAAAAACATCCGCATATTTTGAGCAGTGCAACGGAGCGCCGGACGGACAATTATTACTGGCTGCGCGACGATTCCCGGCAGGATCCTGAGGTCCTGAATTATCTGCGTGCGGAGAACCAGTACAGCGCGCAGGTCATGTCGCGCTGGTCAGATTTGACCAACACGCTGTATCAGGAAATGCGCCTGCGTCAGGGCGAGCACACCGAATCCGTGCCCTACGAATTACGCGGTTATCGCTATCAGCAGCGTTATTTGCCGGGCCAGGATTACGCACAATATCTGCGTCAGCCGGTTGGCGGAAATACCGTCTGGCAGACGCTGGCCGATGCCAGCCAGCGTGCGGCGGGCAAAAAGTTTTATCAGTTTGGCGGGCTGGAAATCAGTCAGGATAATCAGCAGATGGCCATTGCCGAAGATACGCAGGGGCGTCGCCAGTTTGCCGTCAGCCTGCGCAATCTCACCACCGGCCGCTGGCAAAACGACGTACTGCACAATACCTCGGGAAGTATGGCGTGGTCTGCCCACGGAAATTACCTGTTTTACATCCGTAATCACCCGCAAACGCTGATGCCGTATCAGGTTTATCGCCACAAAATCGGCACACCGGTGGCGCAGGACGCGCTGGTTTACGAAGAGAAAGATGGCGGATTTTACCTCGGCCTTTCCCGTTCGGCGTCCGGTGATTTCCTGATTATTCTCAGCAGCGGCAGTACGTCGTCTGAAGTTCATCTGATCCCGGCCGCCAGTCCGCTGGCGGTTCCGCAGCGCTTCGCGCCACGTCGTGCGGGCGTTGAATATTATCTGGATCATTACCGCGGCCAGTTCTTCATCCGCTCCAACCTGCACAGCCCGCATTTCGGTCTGTATCAGACGGCTCGCATCACAGGTCAGTGGCAAACGCTGATCGCGCCAGACGATAACCGTGATCTGGAAAACTTCGCCCTGTTCCGCCGCCATCTGGTATTGCAGATTCGCAGTCAGGGGCGTGTGCAGCTCGAACAGATTGGCCGGGAAGACCACAAAACGCGAACCGTGCCGTTCGATGAAGAAAGTTACATGGCGTGGCTGGGTTCCAACCCCAGCCCGGAAACCGACAAGCTGCGTTACGGCTATTCCTCGATGACCACGCCAACCACGATTTATGAATGGGACATGGCGACCGGTACCCGCACGCTGTTGCAGCAAAAGCCGGTCGAAGGCGTTGATCCGGCGAATTACGCCAGTCAGCGGCTGATGATTACCGCACGCGACGGCGTGCAGGTGCCGGTTTCGCTGGTGTACCGCAAATCGCTGTTTGAGAAAGACCGGAATCCGCTGCTGGCGTACGGCTACGGCGCGTACGGCATGAGCATGGATCCGGCGTTCAGCGCCAGCCGCGTCAGCTTGCTGGATCGCGGTTTTGTGTTCGCACTGATCCACGTTCGCGGCGGCGGCGAGCTGGGCCAGCAGTGGTATCAGCAAGGGAAAATTGACAAAAAACCCAATACCTTCAATGACTTTATTGATGCCACGCAGGCGCTGGTAGAGAAAGGTTTCGGCCAGCCGGGGCATTTATATGCTCAGGGCGGCAGCGCGGGCGGTCTGCTGGTGGGTGCCGTCATCAATCAGGCACCGGCGCTGTTTCACGCGGTCGTGGCGCAGGTGCCTTTCGTCGATGTGCTGACCACCATGTCTGACCCGACGTTACCGCTCACCGAAGGCGAGTACGAAGAGTGGGGAAATCCGGCGCAGCCCGCCGCCTATCAGACCATCAAATCCTACAGCCCTTACGACAATGTGCGACCGGTCGCTTATCCGAATCTGTTTGTGACAGCCGGATTGTACGACTCACAAGTGCCCTACTGGGAACCGGCGAAATGGGTCGCCAGATTACGCGCCATGAATCAGGGGAATTCCCTGATCTTACTGTCCACCGAAATGGCCGCCGGGCATGGCGGGAAATCAGGCCGCCTGAACCGCCTGAAAAATACCGCGCAGGAATACAGTTTCATCCTTGAGATGGACAAAAATAATAATAATCGCAGTCTCCGTTTTTAATTTATGGAACGCAATGCAAAGCAATAACGATTAGAAAATATCGCTCCTCGAGGGAATATGAAAAATACACTTTTCACCGGCATATTGAGTGCCGGTTTAACGCTGGCCGCACCGCTGGCATTCGCTGACACCACTGATTCAGAAAACAATAAAGAAACCGTCGCCTTCAGCCCGCTGAAAGTTTCCGCGGCAAAAGTAAACAGTGAACATGAAGCGATGGCAAAACCCGGCGCGTTCAGCTCGCGCGGCGAAAACACCAACCTGCAATCGACCGATTCCGTGTTGCGCGGCATACCCGGCACCTTCACGCAAATTGACCCGAGCCAGGGCACGGTAGACATCAATATTCGCGGAATGTCCGGCTTTGGCCGCGTCAACACCATGATCGACGGCGTCACCCAAAACTTCTACGGCTCCTCAGTACCGGGCGGGATTTCCCACGGCTCGACGAGCAGCGCGGCGGGCGCACTGATCGACCCGAATTTCCTGGTCGGCATTGATGTCTCGCGCGGCTCCAGCGCCGGTTCAGCCGGGGTTAACGCCCTCGCGGGCAGCGCCAACCTGCGCACTATCGGCGTGGATGACGTGATTTTTTCCGACAATCCGTTCGGGATCCGCACCCGCTTTTCCGCCGGGAATAACGGCATCGGCGAAAGCGGTATGGTGGCGGTGGCGGGCAAAACAGACGCCTTCACCGACACCGGCAGTTTTGGCATTATGACGGCCATCAGCGGCAGTTCTATCGATGCTGATTTCAAAAATGGCGACGGTCAGAACAGCAGCGATTTCGGCTACGAAAAGAGTTACCGCCAGAATCCGAAATCCCAGTTAGTGAAAGTGGATATTAAACCGGATGAATTTAACTCTATTGAATTATCCGGGCGGCATTACGGGAATAAATTTACCCAGCGTGATATCCGCAGCGATGACTTCTATGTGAAATATCATTTCGCGCCCTTTTCTGAGCTGGTGGATTTTAATCTGATGCTCAGCACCAGCCGCGGGAATCAAAAGTATAACGAGGACACGCTTTATACTTTTTATAATACCGATGCCAGCAATCAGTCCGACGCTCTCGATATTAATAATACCTCACGCTTTACGCTTGCTGACGTGGATTTGGCGTGGAGTTATGGCAGCAAGCTGATGCGAAATAAGTACGATAAAAACATCAACAGCAACGCCTGGGATCCGGATAACCCGGATGCGGCAGAACAGTCTATCGAGAACAATACTTTCCAGCCTTCCGGCAAGCAGGATGTTTATAGTCTGTATACCGGACTGGAGCTGAAAAAAGGCATCTGGCAGGCCAACTTTGACCTGAATTACAGCTATTACGATCTCAGCGGATACAAACCGGCGTGCGATCCGCGCGTCGCCTGTTTCCCGCAGGGCGGACAGGATATTCATTTAACTGAAGACGGATTTAACCCGTCGGTCATGTTGTCAGCGGAAGTCCGGCCGTGGTTCCAGCCGTTCGTCAGCTACAGCAAATCCATGCGCGGTCCGAACGTTCAGGAAGTGTTTTTCTCCAACTCCGGCGGCGCCTCCATGAACCCGTTCCTGAAAGGCGAACGGGCTGAAACCTACCAGATTGGTTTCAACTCCACCGCCGGTAACCTGTTGTTTGAAGAGGATGCTTTCCGCCTGAAGGCCCTGTATTACACCAGCAGAATCAAGAATTACATCTACAGCGAATCCTTTATGGTGTGCCGCAATGGCCGCAAATGCAGCATCGGCGAAAATATTCAAAACGACTGGGAAGATGCCAGCGATGAGTATTCCGACAACATGTATATCTACGTGAATTCCCTGTCGCCGGTGCGCACACACGGCGTCGAGATTGAAGCGGAATATGATGCCGGACGCGCCTTCGCCAAACTCTCGTTCAGCAAGGAACACACCAATCAGCCGACGTCGATCGCCACCGGTTCCTTTGGCGTCGGCAATATTAACGAGCTGCCGCAACTGTATTTCACGGTGGATACCGGCGTGCGTTTCCTCGATGAATCCCTGACCGTAGGCTCGCTGGTGAAATACACGGGGAAAACCCGCCGTACATCGCCGGATCAGAACTTCAACGAAAAAACCGGCGCGCTGGAAAACGAAGATATGCCGAAGATCCCGACGATTGTCGATCTCTACAGCACCTACGAAATCAACCGTAATGTGATGCTGAAATTCACCGTGCAGAACCTGATGGATAAAGATTATTCAGAAGCCCTGAATAAACTGAATTCTATGTACGGCCAGAATGACCCGGGCACGTCGGTTAACACAGCGCGCGGCCGGACGTATATCGCGGGCGGCGAAATCCGCTTCTGATCGCGTCACCTCAGAAAAAGCAAAAAAAGGGCCACGCAGAAATCATTCCGCGTGGCCCTTTCAACACATTTCTTACCGGTTACGCGACGGCTTTCTCAGCCTTTTTCGCCGCACGGCGGAAAGTGATCACGCAAAGCACAAAGCCGGCAGCGCCCAAACCGCCCGCTGCCAGCGGAACAACGCTCAGGCCAAGCCCGCGTTCAATCACCACGCCGCCCACCCAGGCACCCAGCGCATTACCGACGTTGAAGGCTGCAATATTGAGCGTCGACACCAGATTGGGCGCGTGTTTACCGTAGGTCACCACGTTCACCTGCAAGGCCGGTACGGCGGCGAAGTTCACCATCGCCCAGATGAACAGCGTGATTTCCGCGGCCACCAGATGCACGCTGGTGAAGCTGAACAGCACGGAAAACACGGCGATCAGCAGGAAAGTCATGGTCAGGGAAACGCCCAGACGCCAGTCCGCCAGACGCCCGCCAACCACGTTACCGATGGTCAGGCCGAGGCCAATCAGCAGCAGCGTCCAGCTGACGCCGTGCTCAGAAACGCCGGTGATTTCGGTCAGGATTGGCGCGATATAGGTGAACAGTGCGAACATCGCCGCAGAAAAGAAGATAGTAATCGACAGCGACAGCCACAAACCCAGGCTGCCCAGCGCACGGATTTCTTTACGCAGATCAGTCGGTTCTTCTTCTTTCTTATCCGGCAGCTTTTTATACAGCGCAAACAGCGACGCCACACCGATGACAGAAACGACCCAGAAAGTTGAACGCCAGCCAAAAGCCTGCCCCAGCGCGGTGCCCAGCGGAACACCCAGCACGTTCGCCAGCGTCAGGCCGGTAAACATCAGCGCCACCGCAGAAGCACGGCGGTTCGGTGCCACCAGACTGGCCGCCACGACCGCGCCAATCCCGAAGAATGCGCCGTGGCACAGTGCGGTGATCACGCGCGCCAGCATCAGGAAGCCATAGCTATAGGACAACGCACACATCACGTTGCCGATAATAAAGATGCTCATCAGCAGCAGCAGGGTTTTCTTGCGCGGCAGTTTGGCGGTCAGCACGGCCATAATTGGCGCGCCGATAGCCACGCCCAGCGCATAGCCGCTGATTAACCAGCCTGCGGAAGGAATGCTGACATTCAGATCACCCGCCACATTGGGCAACAGCCCCATGATGACGAATTCGGTGGTACCGATGGCAAATGCGCTTAGCGCCAGTGCCAGGAGTGCGACAGGCATAAAAACTCCGGATATTTTAGTTATGTTTAATGGCTCCGGTATTCCACCGGATTGGCTTAAATACCACGTTGATCACACTTTTGACCAGACGCAGTCTGTGCCCTTACTGCCTGCAAAACGTTCAATATCCGGATTAATCTTTACATAACAATACATTGCATAAAATGCGATAAAAGCGGAAAAGGAACCGATTCCAGTAAGCGCCTTGCGCAGCAGCTCAGCGTTTTTCATCCGTCAGGGACAGCCAGCGCGGATGCCCTTTGAACCATTCCACCAGGAAATCGAGCAAAGCACGCAGCGCCGCAGGCATCTGCCGCCGTGACGCGTAAATCGCGTAAATCCCCATTTCCTGCGGCTGCCAGCCTTCCAGCAGGGAAACCAGCTGCCCGCGGGCAATCAGTGGCGCCGCCGAATAATAAGGCTGCATGACGATCCCCGCGCCTTCCACCGCGCCGGTCAGCAATACCAGCGATTCATTGGCGCTCAGGTTACCGCTCACCGGCACCGTCACTTTTTCGCCCTGATGCTCAAACTGCCACAGGCTTTTGCCAAAATAGGTGTACGTCAGGCAGTTGTGGACGCTCAGATCCTGCGGATGCAATGGCGTTCCCTGCGCGGCCAGATAAGCCGGAGATGCGCACACCACCGACGGACACAGTGCCAGCGGACGGGCAATCAGATTCGGATCCAGATCGTTAGTAATGCGCAGCGCCAGATCGATGCGATCTTCCACCAGATTAATTGCCCGGCTTTCCAGTTGCAGATCGATACTCACCTGCGGGTGTCGGCGCAGAAATTCGCTGACCGCAATCACCACCGCGCCCTGCCCGAAAGATTGCGAACAACTCAGGCGCAGCAAACCGCGCAGCGCTTCGTCACCGGTATCCGCCACGCTGGCCATTTCCGCCGCCACCGACAGCATTTTCCGGCACCGCGCCAGCGTGTTTTCGCCCGCATCGGTCAGGCTGAGTTTTCGCGTCGAGCGGTGCAGCAGGCGCGCGCCCGACCACTTTTCCATCTCCGACAGATAACGCGTCACCATCGCCCGTGACATATTCAGCGACTCGGCGGCATTGATCATGCTTCCGCGTTCGACGATGGCAACAAAAACTTGTGCAGCGGTAATTCTGTCCATGATTCGTCCGGTTTATGCAACAAACAGTTGCGCATTATCCGGTTTTTCCCGCGGATTATGCAACGTACAGTAGATGCTTACTGAACGTGATTATTTTTGCTCTCTGAGGAAATGCTATGCGCTTGTGCCTGAAACCCCTGACCCTGATCGTTGCTCTGCTGGGCAGCAGCCTGTCCGCTCATGCCGCCACCGCGCTGAAAATGGACGTTTATAACCCCGGTGAAAAAAGCGTATTTCCGGTGTCTTCTGAAATTATTACCGGCGAAAAAGACGCGGTGCTGATCGACGCACAGTTCCAGCGCAATGACGCGCAGAAGCTGGTGGAGATGATCAAAGCGACCGGCAAAAAGCTGACCACCGTGTACATCAGCCAGTCGGATCCGGATTTTTACTTTGGCCTGGACGTGATCCACGCGGCATTCCCGGAGGCTAAAATTATCGCCACACAGGCAACGGTCGATCAGATCAATGCCACCAAAGACGGCAAAGTCGCTTTCTGGGGCCCCCAACTGAAAGACAACGCGCCGAAATCGGTCGTCGTACCGGCTCCGCTGAAAGGCACATCTTTTGAACTGGAAGGCCACAAGTTTGAAATTCAGGGCGTGGATGCAGAACGTACTTTCGTGTGGATCCCGTCGCTGAAAGCCGTCGTCGGCGGTGTGCTGGTGAATGGCGACAACATGCATGTCTGGACTGCCGATACGCAAACCACGACATCGCGCAAACAGTGGGTCGAAGCGCTGGATGAAATCGCCGGGCTGAAACCGTCCGTTGTGGTGCCGGGGCATTTCCTGCCAGGCGCTTCTCAGACGCTGGAAGCAGTGAAATTCACCCGCAACTATCTGCTGACGCTGGAAAAAGAACGACCAAAAGCGAAAGATTCTGCCACACTGATCGCTGCGATGAAAAAACATTATCCGCAGCTGAAAGACGATTCTTCATTACAGCTGAGTGCAAAAGTATTGAAAGGCGAAATGAAGTGGCCGCAGTGAATACACTTTTTTAAATAATGAATAAAAACTGACGGCGATATTATTTATCGCCGTTTTTTATTTTCAGAAAGTATAGGAAATTCTCTTTATTATTAATCATTGTGTTAGCCATTCGCCTTTCCTAAACAGCCGAAAAATCCTTTATTAAACAATAACAACACATTAATCAGCAATTGAAGCCTCACTTTCCCCGTATTAGACTCCGCACGGCATTACACTTCCCCAAAAGGTACAGGGAAAATCCTATTCATTCTGGGATTACCCACCTCAATTTATATAAAGGAATATTATGAATTGGTATATCAAGGCACTTAAGAATTACTCCACATTTTCTGGCCGCGCGCGAAGAAGAGAGTACTGGTGGTTTACCCTTTTTAATGGCCTTATCTCAATGGGCATAACTTTGATTGCCCTGTTATTTGGCGATGATTGGATTATATCGACGCTTTACTCTTTATTCGCGTTGTTACCGGGTCTGGCAGTTATGGTTCGCCGTAATCACGATGCAGGTTACAGCGGCTGGTGGATCCTCTGCCCCGTTTTTAACCTGATCCTGATGTTCTTCAAAAGCGATCCTGAAGATAACCGCTTTGGCCCTTATCCGGCGGAATAAAAGGGTGAAATCGGGTGCCAGATTGGGCACCCGCATTACTGAAAGCAATAATTCAACCTACGGTGTCACTCTGACAAATTGCCCTTCGGCCTGCACGTTGTGTCCGAAGCCGCAGTCACCGGTGGTATGCAGTTTCACGTTCTGCGGATCGAAATTCATGTCCACGCTGCATTCACCGTCACCCGCAGAGGCGTCGTCGGCTTCATGGTAAACCGCGTGATGATCTTTAATGGCCGTCACCACCGAAAATTCGCCGGTATTCGGGCCGTAATACAACGACATTTGCCCCATGTACATGCCGGTGAAATCGATTTTGAACTGCGCTTCTTCCGCTTTGACTTCCACCAGATTCCAGCTGCCGAAACCGGCATATTGCCAGTAAACGCCTGCCGGAGATTCCGGTTGCGGTAAGGCATCCAGTTTTGGCTGAATCTGCCCCAGATTGTACTGCGATTTTTTGTCCGAAGGCGCCAGCATCAGCCAGGCTTTGGCTTTCAGGTAATCTCCCTGCTTTATATAGGTCAGCGCGATGTTGTTGTAAGCCGTCGCAATCTGGTCCTGAGGTTTGTGGCAAAACTCACTCCAGGCCACCTGATTACGGAAAATCTCCCGCGCCTTGGCGAATTCCCCTTGCTGATACGCCACTTTTCCGGCGGCCGCATAGATGCCCGCTTTTACGCAATCATTCGCAATATCCGGTTCATCAATCTGAGCAAATGCCTCAACACTGGCAAAACATCCTGCCACCAGCAGTAAATTCACTGCGACTTTCATCAAACATCCTTCTACTTTTGTGGTCTACAGAGCTTCGTGCTGGAAAAACATCCTTACAAGTGGCTCATTGCTCTATCGCACTGAGACACTCATTCTGGGATGATTGGCTTCACAACATATCGATTACATATGGCTATTATGACTAAAAAACCTGGGAAATCGGCGCAATGGGGCGCCGTCTGGCAGCTAATTAAGCCTTACTGGCGCTCAGAAGAAAAGTGGCGTGCCTGGGGCATGTTAACCACGATTATCATCCTCTCGCTGGCCGGCGTATACCTCAGCGTACAATTTAACGAATGGAACCGCGTTTTTTATGACGCGCTGCAAAACAGAAACTATCCGGTTTTCAAAGCCCAGTTGTTCAAATTTACCTGGCTGGCGCTGCTGTTTATCGTCATTGCGGTGTATCGCGTTTATCTGACGCAGGGCCTGCAAATGAGCTGGCGGCGCTGGATGACCGAAGAGTATATGGAGAAGTGGCTGACCAATCACGCCTATTATTACACGGAGTATCAGCATCAGGTCGATAACCCCGATCAGCGTATTTCCGATGACCTGAATTCCCTGACCAGCGGCACGCTTTCTCTGGTGCTCGGGCTGTTGTCGAGCGTAGTCACGCTGTTCTCCTTCGTGTTTATTTTATGGTCTATCAGCGGGCCGCTGTCTTTTGCGATTGCTTCCCATGAATTCACGATCCCCGGTTATATGGTGTGGTTCGCAATCCTTTACGCTGCCGTCGGTTCTGCCATCATCTGGTCGGTCGGTAAACCGTTAGTTCGTTTAGGTTTTAATCAGGAGTGGTTCGAGGCGAACTTCCGTTTCGGGCTGATCCGTATCCGTGAAAACAGCGATGCGATTGCGTTGTATCACGGCGAGAAAAATGAGCACGACCAGCTGACCGGCAAATTTGATTCCATCAAAACCAACTGGTGGTCAATCATGCGCGTCACCCGTCGCCTGAACATTGCCACCAACTTCTACGCGCAGTTTGCCAATATATTCCCGATTCTGGTGGCATCTCCGCGCTATTTCTCCGGTGCAATCCAGCTGGGCGCGCTGATGCAAATTTCCTCGGCATTTGGTCAGGTTCAGGACGCGTTATCCTGGTTTATCAATGCGTTTGATAATCTGGCAAGCTGGAAAGCCACCGTGAACCGTCTGGCCGGTTTCAATGCCGCCATTGATCAGGTGAACGCTCAGCCGCGCGGCATTAAAGTGAGCCAAAACGCAGAACATGCGTTGAAACTTGATAACCTGACGCTGAATCTGCCGGACGGCAGCCCGCTGTTCTGCAACGTTTCTGCGGCCATGAAACCGGGCGAACGCGTGCTGGTTGCGGGGCCTTCTGGTTGTGGTAAATCCACGTTGCTGCGCGCGATTGCCGGTATCTGGCCTTATGGCGCAGGCAATGTTTCGCTGGCCGAAGGTAAGCGCTATCTGTTCCTGCCACAGCGCAGTTATATCCCGATCGGGACGTTGCGCGATGCGCTGAGTTATCCGGACACTGACCGCGAATACACCGACGAGCAGTTGCAGCGCGTGCTGGAACAATGCCGTCTGCCGCATCTGGCGAAAACTGAAGTGCTGGATGACTACGCCAACTGGAGCCAGCGCCTGTCGCCGGGCGAGCAACAGCGTCTGTCGTTCGCGCGCGCCCTGCTGATCAAGCCTGATACGCTGTTCCTTGATGAAGCGACCAGCGCAATGGATGAAGAAACTGAACACCGGGTTTATTCGCTGCTGCTGAGCGAACTGCCGGAAACCTCGGTAATCAGCGTCGCGCACCGCAGCACGGTGGCAAAATATCATCAGCATTGCTGGCAGTTCAAGAATCAGGTAAACGGCCCGTGCGGATTCACCGCTTCGGCGATTTTGGCTGAATAAAATCTGACACCACCGTCCTGTGGTTTCGAAATACAGAAAGGTTGCTGATGTCAGCAACCTTTCTTTTTTGTGTGCTGAAACCCATTTCGCGCAGAAAATCAACAGTCTGCCTGGTTCAAATGTATACCTGACTATACAATTATCCTTAAGTGACTTTCTTTAAATCCGGAGGTTCAGGTCTGATGAAAATAGATAAAAACTCGTTCATACCGCTTTACCTGCAAATCGAGCAGCAACTTACCGAGAAAATCAGCGCGGGCGAAATCAAAGCCGGTGACCCGATCCCGACGGAAGCGGCGCTGTGCGAAATCTACGGCGTATCCCGCATGACCGCACGCAAAGCGGTGGATTATCTGGTGCGTCAGGGTCAGGTCGCCCGTTTTCGCGGGCGCGGCACGTTTGTCGTCGGGCCCGCAAGGCAGGAAAAAATCATTCTGCCGCTCGACCGCCATCTGACCGCCAGCGAAGTCGCGCAGGAAAATAATCAGCGCATCGAAAATCAGGTACTGGAATTTCGCCGGACGCCCGCCAGCGACGAAATCGCCCGCGAGCTGAATATCCCGGCGGGAACGGACGTCTATTTTATGATCCGCCTGCGGTTGCTGGGCGATGAGCCGTTCGTGTATGAACAATGCTGGATGCGCGCCGATAACCTGCCGGATATCAGCCGCGCGGCGATGACATCGTCGAAATACGCCTATCTGCGATCCAAAGGTTTTCAGCCTGCGGGCAGCACAAAACTGATTTCCGCCGAACTACCTTCCAATGAAATCCGCCTGGCACTGAATCTGTCGCGCGACCAGCCGGTGCTGCATTCGCACGCCGTGGTGTCGTTTACCGACGGCACGCTGTTTGAAGTTTCCGACGTCTACTACAACCAGAAAAATTACAGCTTCAGCGTCCATGCCAAAGTTAAAAGCTAGCGGCCATCAGGCTATTCCTGACAACTCCGCCTTCACCAGATTCGCCACCTGTTCAACCTGCGGGCCATAAATAACGTGAACATCCGTTTCGGTGATCCGTTTCACACCTGCCGCACCGGTATTCATTAACGTGCCGTCCTGCACCTGAGCCATATCTTTGACCTTAACCCGTAAACGGGTAAAGCAGCAGTCGACGGCGGTAATATTTCCCTCGCCTCCCAGACCGATAATAATATTTTTGGTTTTCTCGCCGGTTCCCTGCGCCGGTTTTGCACGTTCTTCGGCATCATTTTCATCTTCACGCCCCGGCGTTTTCACCTGCATGCGTAAAATAACCCAGCGGAAACTGAAGTAGTAAACCGGTGCATAGATGATCCCGAGGATCAGCGGATACCACCAGTGCGTTTTGCTGCCGCCCAGTACGCCGAAGATCAGGAAGTCGATCGCCCCGCCCTGCACGTTACCGATCATCACATGCAGCATCTGCATCAGTACGAACGAAAGCCCGGTCAGCACCGCATGCAGGATATACAGCACCGGCGAGACGAAGATAAAGCAGAACTCGAGCGGCTCGGTGATCCCGGTGGTAAATGACGCCAGTCCGCCCGCCAGCATCAGCGCTTTCACACGGCCTTTATGTTCGGGGCGCGCGCAGTGATACATCGCCAGCGCGGCCGCCGGCAGGCCAAACATCATGACCGGAATTTTCCCCTGCGCCAGGAACCGTGTCGCCTGCTGCGTAACGGCGTCCGGGATCATCCCCGGATCGGCCAGTGCGGCATTAAAGATATTCAGCGCACCGACAATGCTCTGATTATCCACCGTCGTTACCCCGCCAATCGGCGTGAAACGCACGGTTTCGTTGATGATGTGATGCAACCCCGTCGGGATCAGCAGACGTTCCGACGTTGCATAAATGAACGTCCCGATTTCTCCCGTGCGGCCAATCAGTTCGCCAACCCACTGAATACCCAGCGCAATCGTCGGCCAGATCAGCGACATAATGACGCCGACAACCGGCAGCACGAGGATGGTAATAATCGGCACGAAACGACGCCCGCCGAAGAAGGCAATCGCCGTCGGCAACACAATCGTATAAAACCGGTTATGCAGCCACATGGTGATGAGCCCGACCAGCACACCGCCCAGCACGCTCATGTTGTAGGTGAAAATCCCCAGCGTGTTGGTGAATTCGGCAGCGTAAATCATCGCGTTACTTTCGGTCATGCCCTTTGCGGTGAGCTTCGCAACGGTAATGGTGTCCGGTGAAATCCCCTGCGCCAGCAAACTGTAATTCACCCCGACGTGCAGCCCGACAAAGCCGATCACTGCGGAAAAGGCCGCCGTGGCCTTTTCTGCATTGGCCAGACCCATCGCGGTAGCAACGGCAAAAAACAGCGGAAGATTGGCGAACAATGCGCCGGAAACCTGACGGATAAACCCGATCACCAGCTGCAAAGTTTTCATCTGGGTAAAGGCTTCGCCGGTCACCGCCGGATTCTGTAACGCGGCCGCCAGCCCTAAGAAGATCCCGGCGGCGGCAATCACCGAGATAGGCGTCATCAGGGCTTTGCCCAGATCGTGAATTTTGCTGCCAAGTTTAATCATCTGAAATCCCTCAATTGGGTGGCTAAAAATAAGCCGTTAATTGAGTTAAGTCACAGAATGTATAGTTGTATAGACATAGAAGTCAGGAGTATGAAAGAGATCACAGTTTTGCGCGGTAAAAGAAGAGTGGGAATGGGATCTTCAGAGGACTTTGAGTGCAGCGGTAAAAGATGCAGATGAACATAGGGGAGGGTGTTCAGCCCACAAGCCCCCTTCAGGTTTAAATAGTGGAATAAGTAAAGACCATCATTAACTTTATGACGTAGAAACCTTAAAAATAAATATATCCAACAAATGAAAATCAACGAAGGGATTAAGAGTATTTACTTTCCAATAGTAAATAACTTAAAAACATCATTGATATGAATAATTAAATAATCATCAACAATAAAAAACTTACCGTAACGCGTTAATCGATCGTTAAAATCTATTGGTGTAGAAAATTGTGACAATGATCACGAATCATTATGGTGCAATAGTTATTCTTCTCTCATTGTTAAGAACGAAATAAATACTGATTTAACAAAAACCGAATAATATATTTCCACCACCACCAACTGATATAAAAGGGAGTCATACCTTGCCGTGGAGAGATCCATCCAATAATAACATTGTAAGCTGGCTATACATTTTTATATTCGCTGCCTGGGGTGGCGTGGTCAGATACATTATAGATGTACGTTCTGGGAAAATATGCCGGAGTTTTGTGGCGGTAATCGCACAGGTTATTATATCTGCATTTACAGGCGTCGTTGCCGGACTCCTATCAGAAAGTATGGGATCGGGATTTCATACCACTCTGGCAATATGCGGTATATCTGGTGCTATGGGTGTTGCCGCTTTGGATTATTACTGGAGGGCACCGCAGATTATTGCGTATTAGCATAATTTACAATGCTGTCAATAATGAATACCAGCTCACCATGAGCTGGTATTTTTTTGAGATATTCCAGCTTAAGCCGATTCGCGTAAAACCAGCTGACTGGAAATAACAATTCTCTGAAAATCCTGGGCCGGTTCTTTGATTTTTTTAATGATAAGCGATGCCGCTTCGTATCCTGCTTCTTCGCCGGGAGATGAAACATACGTAAGGGAAGGAGAAGTCAGGTTGATATGCATCATATCTTCAAACCCTGCTACCGAAATTTGTTGCGAGAGAAAAATATCTTTCCCGATGGTGCGCCCGATACGATGCGCTCCGTTTATACATCCAATGATTGCAGAAGGTGAATGGCATAAAATCGCAGTAATATTATTGTATTTTTTCAATAAGTCGCCCACGGCTGCGGAGGCGGCAAAAGTACTCTCTTCGCATTCGGGAAGCCAATCTTCGCGAAACGGCAAACCATATTGCGCTAATGAATAGCGATATCCCTGCAATCGTTCTTCACGGATCAGGCAGCGTTTATTTCCGCCAAGATAAGCAATACCACGATGACCACGCTCAATAAGATAACGGGTAATATTGATCCCCGCTTCACGATTATTGCATTCGACACTATCCTGAGCACCTTCTACACCTGATTTTGAAACAATCACAACGGGTAAATGACTTTCAATAACCGGATCCGGGATCTTTTTCGACAAATGATCACAAGTGAGATAAATAACGCCGGCAACACCCTGCTGTAGGAAGGATCTCAGGCAGTGGCGTAGCGTTAATTCATCATTTTGTGGCTGACCCAGAAATACCATATACCCCTGAAGCTCAAGATTACGCACAATGCTGGCCATAACCTTCAGAGAAAACGTATCGCTAAAATCATCGATAATCAGACCGATAAGATTAGAAGTATTCGAGCGCAGGTTCGCTGCAGCTACGTTGTGGACATAACCGAGTTCGTCGATAGCCGAACGGATTTTCCCGATAGTCGCTTCAGAAATTTTTCCTTTCTGGCGCAATACCAGAGAAACGGTTGAAACAGAGACGCCCGCCCGTTTCGCGACATCAGTAATGTTTACTTTTTTCATCAGGCCTCTTGCTGCTTTTGTTCTTCTCAATCGATGGCATACGGCCTCCCTGAGGATCCGGAACGTTATTGTCCAATTGTCTCACAGAATGCCCAGGTATTTCAGGGTTACGGGGTTGCCGGCATGACGTATCGAAAGGAATAACCGGGCCAGCAGAGGTGGCCCGTCTCATTCTAGGGCTTAAGCGTGATTTCAGACATTGTCTGGGCAATAAATTGCGCCCTTGCACCAAAAATCACCTGTATGCCTTTGTCTCCGACAAAGACTACGCCTCTGGCACCGACCTGATTCAGGCCATCTTTATTGACTAACTCACTCTTTGCTATCTCCAGACGTAAGCGTGTTATGCAGGCACTGATGGACAGAATATTTTCCTGACCGCCCAGTAACGTTATAATTTCATGAGAAATTTCCGTATCTGTTTTGTCATCACAATTCACCATCACCTCTGTACGGCCTGGCGTTTTAATATCAAAACGTCGGATAACAAAACGAAAAGTGAAATAGTAAATGATCGCCATCGGGATCCCCACGAACACGGCGCTGAGGAAGTGGGTCTGGTAGTCATTCAGAGACGGTAAAATGCCAAAAGAAATGTAGTCGATTAAGCCCGCGGAGAAGGATTTAGCAATATGCGCATGCAGCAGATACATGCACATATAAGAGACACCCGCCATCAATGCGTTGAAGACATACAACACAGGCGCAACAAAAATAAAAGTAAATTCAACAGGCTCGGTGAGCCCCGTCAGGAAACACGTCAGGGCAGCAGAAAACAGAATACCGAAAGCAATTTTCTTATTTTTTGTATTGGCTTCGTGATACATCGCCAGACAAGCCGCCGGCAATGCAAACAACATCAGCGGAAACTCACCCTGCATAAATTTGCCAGCATTCTGGTAGCTATCGCTGCTAAAAGATTTAACCCCTTCCTCCAGCATTTTGAACCAAATTGTCTGATCACCGTGAATGACCTGCCCCGTTTGTGTGGTGTATTCACCAAATGAATACCAGAAGGAAGGATACCAAATGTGATGCAGGCCCAACGGGATAAGTGCACGTTCGACTGTGCCGAAAATAAAGGTCGATAACACCTGATTATCGCCATTGACCACTACAGAAAGCCCGTCAATCCCTGACTGGATGTATGACCAGACCCAGGGCAGTCCCATCCCCAACAAGAAAGACAGAAATGCCGTCGCGATAGCCACAAAACGTTTTCCGGAGAAAAAACCCAGGAATTCAGGCAATTGCAATGTATTGAATTTGTTGTAACACCATGCCGCAAGAATGCCGGAAATCAGTCCACCGAAGACCCCCATTTGCAGGGTCGGTATCCCAAGCACCATCGCATATTTCCCCCCGGCAGCCGCCATTTCCGGCGTGATATGCAGGAGCGTCCCCATCGTGACGTTGATGGTTAACACAGAGACAGCGGCCGATAAGGCAGCAATACCTGATTCTGCGGCTAATCCGACGGCGGAACCAATCGCAAATAGCAGTGGCAGATTGTCAAAAATGACACCGCCCGCATTCATCATCAGAGGTAAATGAAAGCGGTCACCAAAAGCCAGCAAAAGTCCCGCCGCAGGAAGCAATGAAATGGGCAGCATAAGCGCCCTGCCTATCATGGACAGTTTCGACAACGATTTTACAAAACCTGAAAACATCTTCATTAGTAAATATCCCTATTAATTAGTTCGTTAATTCAAGTATAACGTTCTACTATAACGTTATACTTATCATGTCGAAATGGCAGAAATATTGATACTGTGGCCAGTCATTTGGGAATGGATTTTTTTGATAGTGTGAAGCAGCACAGCGAGAAAGCGGTAAAAGACGAGATATTCAGACAAAAAAAAGCCCACATCGGACTGTGGGCACGGGGGTTGCAACTGGCCGTCGTTCAGAGCGGCTGGCAACAAGCAAATGTGAGAACTGCTCGCTCTCGGGTCTTAAGGTAACGGCAGACGGGAAGAACCTTCAGCCTTTTCTGGTAAACGGCAGGTTAAAATGTATAAATTTGTTTGATCCAGATCACACTTCGCCGCGCGACAACAATTCATTTACGTTCAGATGAATCTGCTATAAATCCCGCTTAAGGCCTATTGGTTAGTTTGCTAAGTAACAAATAACCTGCCCTTTGCGACTGCACGAAAAGATTAAAACCTCAATGATACAAGGGGTTATGCCGCAACATTTACCTTCCATTTTGAAACATCGCAACATGCGTCATGACAATAACCTTACACAGCGAATTGTGGCGCTCTCGTATAGTGGGGGACTTGTTGAGAACGGTTATTCTCAATTCCCCAAAAAGAGTGAATTCTATGCGCCTGAAGTTTCTTTCTGTCAGTACGGTTGTACTGCTTTCCGCATGTGATGGTTCCGCCGGTTCTGCTTCTCCGGCGGCACAAGTGCCTGCGGTCAATGTCGTCACTCTGCACAGCCAGCCCGTCACGTTAACTACCCGTCTGCCCGGCCGCACAACCGCGGTGCGCAGCGCCGAAGTTCGTCCACAGGTCAGCGGCGTAATCCAAAAACGCCTGTTTGTGGAAGGCAGCGAAGTCAAAGCTGGTCAGCAGCTTTATCAGATTGACCCCGCCACTTATCAGGCGGCCTATGACCGCGCGATGGCGACATGGAAAAGCGCCGATGCCACCGCGCGCCGTTACAAACCGCTGGTCGAAGCGCAGGCAGTCAGCCGTCAGCAGTATGACGACGCCGTAGCTGCCGAGCGCGAAGCCGCCGCCGATGTCGAAACCGCCCGCGTCAATCTGCAATACACCAAAGTTTACGCGCCGATTTCAGGCCACATCGGACGCTCGCTGTATACCGAAGGGGCGCTGGTGACCAGTGGCCAGACGGCGTATCTGACCACGATTGACCAGCTGAATCCTATCTACGTGGACGTCAGTGAATCCTCACAGGATTTACTCAAACTGCGTCGCGCGCTGGCTTCCGGCAAATTACAGTCGGCCGGTGAAAACGCCGCACAGGCCACGCTGACGCTGGAAGATGGCAGTAAATATGCGCTGCCGGGCAAGCTGGAATTCTCAGAAGTGACGGTTTCGCAAAGCACCGGTTCCGTGACGCTGCGCGCCTCATTCCCGAATCCGCACGACGAATTACTGCCAGGCATGTTTGTTCACGCCGAGCTGCAACAGGGCGTGGATGACAAAGGGATCCTGGTGCCGCAGGAAGCGATCATGCACGACGTGAAAGGTGCACCGTACGTCTACGTGGTGAAAGCCGATAACACCGTCGAACAGCGCTCCGTCACTACCGGCCAGATGATGAATGGCTACTGGCTGGCAAATCAGGGGCTGAACGACGGCGATAAAGTGATCACCGACGGATTACAAAACGTCAGGCCTGGCGCCAAAGTGAATGCCACCGAGCGCAAAGCCAGCGCCCCTGCCGAACAGGCTAATCTCGCGATGACCGATCCTTCTGCGCAATAACGGGTGAGCTGAATGTCTACTTTCTTTATTAATCGCCCGATATTCGCCTGGGTGGTCGCCATCGTCATCATGATCGCCGGTGCGCTGTCGATCATGAAACTGCCGATCAACCAGTATCCGAATATCGCGCCTCCGGCGATTTCCGTCAGCGTCACCTATCCGGGTGCTTCGGCAGAAACCGCGCAGAACACCGTCGTTCAGGTTATTGAACAGCAACTTAACGGGCTGGATAACCTGCGTTACATCGAATCACAAAGTAACAGCGACGGCAGCGCCACAATCATCGCCACCTTCGATCAGGGGACCAACCCGGATATCGCGCAGGTTCAGGTGCAGAACAAAGTGTCTCTGGCCGAATCGCAGTTGCCGACCGAAGTGGTCAATCAGGGGATCCGTATTGCCAAATATCAGGCCAACTTCATGCTGCTGGTCAGCCTGATTTCAACTGATGGCAAAATGAGTAACTCGGATCTGAGTAACCTGCTGGTCACCAAACTTGAAGACCCGATTGTCCGTACCAAAGGCGTCGGCGACTTCCTGGTGCTCGGTTCAGAGTACGCGATGCGTATCTGGTTAGACCCGGCGAAACTCTATAAATATCAGCTGATCCCCAGTGATGTCAGCGCCGCCATCGAAGCGCAAAACGTGCAGGTGTCTTCCGGTTCTCTCGGCGGATTACCGACGGTGAAAGACAGCAAACTCAGCGCCACCATCATCGGCAAAACCCGTTTCGACAGCATTAACCAGTTCAAAAACGTGCTGCTGAAAGTGAACGCTGACGGCTCGCAGGTACGTCTGAGTGATGTCGGGAATGTGGATCTGGGGCCGGAAAGTTATTCCATCTCATCTACCTTTAACGGCAGTCCTTCTACCGCTATCGCCCTGCGTCTGGCGAGCGGCGCGAACGTGCTGGATACCGACAAAGCGGTGAAAGCCACCGTCGCCGGGCTGGAGGATTCCCTGCCTGCGGGCGTGAAAGTCGAGTTCCCGTATCAGACTGCGCCGGTGGTCAGCGCTTCCATTGAAGAAGTGGTGAAAACGCTTATCGAAGCCATCGTGCTGGTGTTCTGCGTCATGCTGTTGTTCCTGCAAAACCTGCGCGCCACGCTGGTCACCACGCTGGTGGTGCCGGTCGTTCTGCTCGGGACGTTCGGGATTCTGGCGGCCGCGGGGTATTCCATTAACACCCTGACCATGTTCGGGATGGTACTGGCGATAGGCCTGCTGGTGGATGATGCCATCGTGGTGGTGGAAAACGTCGAACGTGTGATGACGGAAGAAAAGTTATCGCCCAAAGAAGCCACGATTAAGTCGATGAAACAGATTCAGGGCGCCCTGTTCGGGATCGCACTGGTGCTGTCGGCGGTATTAGTGCCGATGGCATTCTTCGGCGGCTCGACCGGAATCATCTACCGTCAGTTCTCCATCACTATCGTTTCCGCGATGGCGCTTTCGGTTCTGATGGCACTGATTTTCACCCCGGCGCTGTGTGCCACCATCATCAGACACAACGACGAAGAGAAATCTCAGAAAGGCTTCGCCGGCTGGTTTAACCGTAATTTCGACAAAGGCGCGATGCATTACACCCGCGCCGTCGGTACGGTCATCTCCCGCCGTCGTCTGTTTATGCTGATTTACCTGCTGATTGTGATTGCCACCGGCTTTATGTTTACCCGCGTGCCCACCACTTTCCTGCCGGATGAAGACCAGGGCGTGATGCTGGTTCAGGCCACATTGCCGGCCAACGCCTCATCACAACGTACGCAGGAAGTGCTCGATAACGTCCGTGAATACCTGATGGATAAAGAAGGCGGGATTGTGTCGTCGGTGTTCACCGCCAACGGCTTCAGCTTCGCCGGTCGCGGGCAGAACGTCGGTATCGCCTTTGTACAGCTGAAAACCTGGGCGAAACGTCCGGACGCGGCGCAGAAAGTTCAGGCGCTGGCGGGTCGTGCAATGGCGCATTTCGCCACCATCAAAGACGCCCGCGTGTTTGCTTTCGTTCCTCCTGCGGTCATGGAACTGGGTAACGCCACCGGCTTCGACTTCTTCCTGCAAGACACCAACGGCAAGGGTCACGCCGCGCTGATGGCCGCACGTAACCAGTTCCTGCAACTGGCGTCACAGGACAAACGCCTGACCGCCGTGCGTCCTAACGGCATGGAAGATGAGCCGCAATATCAGCTGGAAATTGACGATGAACGCGCACAGGCGTTGGGTCTTAGCCTCGACGACATCAACAATACGTTGTCGGCGGCCTGGGGTTCGGCGTACGTGAACCAGTTCATGTACAACAACCGCGTGAAGCGCGTTTACATCCAGGGCAAGGCGGCTTCGCGTGTCACTCCGGAAGATTTAAACAACTGGTATTTCCGGAATTCCAGCGGCGATATGGTGCCGTGGAGCGCCTTTGGCAGCGGTAAATGGGTTTACGGTTCACCGCGTTACGAGCGTTTTAACGGCGTGTCCTCCGTCGAACTGATGGGCGCACCGGCACCGGGCTACAGCTCGGGCGACGCCAACGACGCGGTAATGGAAATCGCGGCCAAATTGCCACCGGGTTACAAAGTGGCATGGCACGGCCTGAGCTATGAAGAAAAGCTTTCCGGCTCACAAACACCGGCACTTTATACCCTGTCGATGATCGTGGTGTTCCTGTGTCTGGCGGCACTTTACGAGAGCTGGTCGATTCCGTTCTCGGTCATGCTGGTGGTTCCGCTTGGGATCTTAGGCACCATCGGCGCGGTGCTGCTGCGCGGATTATCCAACGACGTCTTCTTCCAGGTCGGCCTGTTAACCACCGTCGGACTGGCGGCAAAGAACGCCATATTGATTGTCGAGTTCGCCAAAGAGCTGCATGAGAACGAAGGCATGTCGGTTACGGAAGCGGCGATTGAAGCGGCCAAGCTGCGTATCCGGCCAATCATCATGACCTCGATGGCCTTTATTCTGGGTGTATTCCCGCTGACGATTTCCAGCGGTGCGGGCGCAGGCAGCCAGCATTCCATCGGTACCGCCGTGGTTGGCGGGATGATTACGGCGACCTTCCTGGCGATTTTCTTCGTCCCGATGTTCTACGTGACGATTGTGAATCTGTTCACCCGCAAATCGAAAAAACAAGACAAGGCGCTTCCTGCGTCTGAGGCAACACACCATGAATAAATCGCATTTCGCGCTGTCACTTATCGGCGCGTTTACACTCACCCTGCTGGCGGGCTGTACGATGGAGCCGCATTATCAGCGCCCTGCGCTGCCGGTCGCCAGCAACTGGGACGGTGCCAAAACCGGTGCCGCACAGGATATCGGCTGGAAAGCGTTCTTCAGTCAGCCGGCGATGAACCAGCTGATTGGTATGTCCCTGAAGAATAACCGCGACCTTCGGGTCGCGGCGTTAAACGTCGATACCGCCCGCGCTGCCTTCCAGATTGACCGCGCCGCGCTGCTGCCGACCCTCGACGCCAGCGCCGGTGAAACCAACCAGCATCTGCCGGGCGGATTGTATTCGACGCAAAGCACCGGACCGGTAACATATCAGCAATACAGCGCCAATCTGGGCGTGACGTCTTATGAAGTTGACCTGTTTGGCCGCGTGCGCAGCCTGCGTGATCAGGGGCTGGAAACCTATCTCGCCACCGAAGCGACGCAGCGCGCAACGCAAATCTCGCTGGTGTCTGAAGTGGCTTCCGGTTACCTGAGTCTGGCGGCGGATAACGACCTGCTGAAACTGGCGATCAATACCGCCAACAGCCAGAACAAATCCTACGAGCTGACCAAACGCAGTTACGACTCCGGCATCAGCACCTCTCAGGATCTGGTGCAGGCCGAAACCACGGTACGCGCGGCGCAGGCCGATATCGCGCAGTACACGCGCCAGGTACGGCAAGACGTGAACGCGCTGACGCTGCTGGTTGGCACCACCATTCCACCGCATCTGCTGGCGGACGCCACCCTGCAACAGGACTGGAAATTCCCGCAGACACCGGCTGGCTTACCGTCTGATCTGCTGACCCGCCGCCCCGATATTATTGCAGCGGAACATACGCTGAAAGCGGCCAACGCCAACATCGGCGCAGCGCGTGCTGCGTTCTTCCCGAGCATTACACTGACCGGCACCGCCGGTTCTGAAAGCGGCAGTCTGAGTAAACTGTTCGACGGAGGCACCGGCGCGTGGTCCTTTATGCCCTCGATCAACATTCCAATCTTCGACGGCGGCGTGAATCAGGCCAATCTCGACATCGCGAAAGACACCAAAAAAATTGATATCGCCAACTATGAAAAAGCGATTCAGACGGCGTTCAAAGAAGTGTCTGATGGTTTAGCCGGTCAGGCGACTTATAAAGACGAACTTCTGGCGCGCCAGCAGGACGCCGACGCCAACCAGCGCAACTACGATCTTTCGCAGATGCGCTTTAAAGGCGGTATAGATAATTATCTGAGCGTACTGGTCGCGCAACGCTCGCTGTACTCAGCCCGGCAAACGCTGATCACCACACAACTTGCCCAACTGAATCAGGACATCAGTTTGTATAAAGCGCTGGGCGGGGGATGGAAGGAGTAGGTTTTGAATTAACGCAAACGCCGACGGAAGCCGGCGTTTTTTTAAACCCGTAGACTCATCATCCCGTAAAAATACTCATCGCAGAATCTTCTCCCCTTTTGACCATGATCGAGACAGGGCATTCGACAACGTGGATGAACTCAATCCCACGCTGCGCGATACCGCGGCCAATGTCGTGCCCCGTTTACGCAATGCCGCAATGATGTCTGCCTGATGCCAGTCAGCGGGTGAAAAATTATCCCAAAACGGGATAAAACCGGAGGAATAGTGTTCAGGTCATTGATAGATAAGATGAAATTTAATATTGATGAGTTAGCTGAGCTAAATACTGATAAAAATTATTTTGGTGGGAATTTTTTCACCGAGTAACCATTAATACCCCACCCCACCCCAGCCCTTCGCAGGAGAGGAAGCCGATCGGGCTTTTAACTCCTCCCCCTGCGAAGGGGGAGGCTGGGAGGGGGTATTAAAAATAAAATCAGAAAGTTAACATTGTCTTTCGACGCATAATTTCATTTCTCAAATGCTCAAGAACTTCAGGTAATTCCTGCATAACCTGAAGATTCGTAAACCGGATAACTTTCATTCCTGAATCACACAGAAAGTCCGTTCTGATTTTATCCGCTGCCATCCCTTTCTCACTGAAATGACTTTCACCATCCAGCTCAACCACCAGCCTCACCTCTCCGGCGTAAAAATCGACGATATAGCGCCCGATCCCATGCTGACGGCGAAATTTAGTACCCAGCGCTTTACACCGGATCGCCTGCCATAAAACAAACTCTGGATAAGTAAGATTTCCCCGCAGATCCTTGCGTAATTCTTTCTGTTTTGAATCATTGAACATGCCACCACCGCGATGTCTTTAATACCCCCCACCCAACCTCCCCCTTCGCAGGGGGAGGAGCCGTACTGAGGGTATCTGCAAATGCGGTGATGATATTTTTCTCACACCAGTGCTGCGGCCTTCATTCCAATCTTTTTTTAAAAGCCCCGCTGTCTTTATTTTAATAAGGCAAAGCGTCCAGATGCACAATAACTTTATAGCTTCCATTATCGAATGAGGATATATCGCCACGAACGCGAAGATATAGATGATCATTGTTGGCTGTGGCCGTGGCCTTGCTGTCAGATGTGACCATGAATGCCCTTTGATCATCAATGTGAGCCATAAAATCAGCCTCACTTTTCGTCGCATCATACAAATAATAGTGGTACGAAAATGACGTCATTGCTCCGGCGCTGGCCTGGGTTATATATAAGGTGACCAGATTATTCACTTTAACCTTCTTATATAACTCCTCTTCCACTGAAAATTTAAGAAAGTGAATGACCCATGCGATTAACATAAACGCAAAAAGTACAGGCACCAAAGCATAGCGTTTTTTAAAACCCCGTTCTTTTTGCATAATCGATACCACACTTTATCCAGAACTGATCGTTTGAGTCGTCACCATCATCTTTAAGCCATAAATATGCCGGGATTGCCATTCTGATAAATTCCTTTTTAAAAAGTGAGGCAATACGTTATGCCCGTATGTTTTCACAAACCATTCGGGAACCTTTAAAAATGGAATTTTCAGAAGTTTGTTACTGGTGAACTCCCCTTGTTTCCTCATTTGCGCCTGCCGTCACGCTCGCTAAGTGTTTCTTTATGTTAAATTTGTTAAAATATTTAGACAATTTTTGAGCGAAAAGCTTTTGCCGTGCGGCTTCCGCGCGGGTTGATGGTGTAATTTTAAGGAAACAATATGGGCATCACTCGTCGTGATTTTCTCAACGGTGTGGCTATTACGGTCACTGCCGGTATGACTCCGTTTGAGGCGCTCCGGGCTTCGCCGCAAACGGCCACGCAGTCGTTGTATTACCCGCCTTCCCTCACCGGGTTGCGTGGTAATCATCAGGGTTCTTACGAAGCGGCGCATATCCTCGGGCGCGAAGGCAAAAAGGTCGGGCCTTCCGGTTTGCCTGTTGAGGATGAGTTTGATCTGGTGGTGGTCGGGGCCGGGATCAGCGGGCTTGCGGCGGCGTGTTTCTGGCAGGAACAGCACGGTAAAGATCAGCGTATTTTGCTGCTCGATAACCATGATGATTTCGGCGGCCACGCCAAGCGTAATGAATTCCACGTCGAAGATAAAATGCTGCTGGGCTACGGCGGCAGCGAGTCCTTCCAGTCGCCGCGCACCAATTTCAGTCCGGTAGCAATGGGTCTGCTGAAAACCCTGAACGTCGATATCGAGAAGATGGCGAAAGACTTTGATCAGACGTTTTATCCTGATCTGCACCTGAGCCGCGGGGTGTATTTCGACCGTAAAAACTTCGGCGTCGATAAAATTGTCAGTGGCGATCCGGGTCGTGCGGTCGCAGATGATATCCCACCCGATCGCCTCAATGGCCGCGATATTACTGCATTCATCAGCGATTTCCCGCTGCCGGAATCAGACCGTCAGGCGCTGATTGCCCTGCACACTGAATCGAAAGATTATCTGCACGGCATGAGTCAGGAAGAAAAAACCGCCTGGGTCGACGGGCACAGTTATACCCAGTTTCTGCGCGAAAAAGTCGGGCTGAGTGAAATCGCTATCCGCTATTTCCAGCAGCGTACCAACGATTTTCAGGCGGTCGGAATTGATGCCACCTCTTGCAGCGACGCCCGCATCTGCGCCCTGCCGGGGCTGGAAGGCATGGGATTACCTCCGCTGGATGCCGAGTCGCTGGCCGATCTCGACGAGCCGTATATTTTCCACTTTCCGGACGGCAATGCTGGTTTAGCACGACTGATGGTTCGCCATCTGATCCCGGACGTGGCGCCGGGTAACACGATGGAAGATATCGTGCTGGCGAAATTCGATTACAGCCAGCTTGATAAAACCGGGCAGCCGGTGCGGCTTCGCCTGAACAGCACCGGGATGCATGTCGCCAACGTGGAACATGAAGGTAAACCGGCGGTAGAAGTGACGTACATGACCGGCAGCACGCTGCACCGGGTTCGCGCCGGTCAGGCGGTGATGGCCGGATACAATATGATGATCCCGTATCTGGTGCCGGAAATCCCTGAAGCGCAAAAAGCTGCGCTGAAAGAAAACGTCAAAGCCCCCCTGGTTTATTCAAAAGTGGTGATCCGTAACTGGCAGCCGTTTATTAAACTCGGCGTCCACGAGATTTATTCCCCCGCCGCGCCTTACAGTCGCGTGAAGCTCGATTATCCGGTGGATATGGGCGGCTATCAGCATCCGCGTGATCCGAATCAGCCGATTGGCCTGCATATGGTTTACGTGCCAACACTGCCGGGCAGCGGCCTCAGCCCGCGCGAACAGTCGCGTAAGGGGCGCGCGTTATTGCTTGGCACCTCGTTCGATGTGCATGAAAAGATGATCCGCGATCAGCTTCAGGGCATGTTCGGTGAAGCCGGTTTTGACCATCAGCGCGACATCATGGCGATCACCGTCAACCGCTGGTCGCACGGCTATTCCTATTTCCTCAGCGGGATGTTCGACGACGAAGAACAATCGCAGAAAACCATTCATCTGGCGCGTACACCGGTCGGACGTATCACCATCGCCAATTCAGATTCCGACTGGAGCCCGTACGCTAACTCGGCAGTGGATCAGGCCTGGCGGGCAGTGAATGAACTGACGGCCATGAAGAAGGTGAGCGCATGAAAAAGCTGATGATTTTTGCCACGCTGATGGCCACGGCGGGTTCTTCGATGGCGATGTCCGAAGGGGAATATGTCGCTAAATCCGCTGACTGCGCGGCCTGCCATACGTCGCCGCAGGGTAAAGATCTGACCGGTGGCGTGCGTTTCGCCACGCCGGTCGGTGAGATTTATTCCACCAATATCACGCCGGACATTCAGCACGGTATTGGCAGCTACAGTTTTGAAGAGTTCGACAAGGCGATGCGTAAAGGCATTGCCAGAGACGGTCATGCGCTCTATCCGGCGATGCCCTACACCTCTTACGTGAAAATGAGCACGAAAGACATGCGCGCGCTGTATGACTATCTGATGAAAGAGGTGAAACCGCAGCCCGTGGCTAACCGTGAAAATGACATCAGCTGGCCAATGTCGATGCGCTGGCCGCTGCGCGTGTGGAACAGCGTTTTCCTCGAAGACGGTGAGTTTATACCGCAGGCGGATAAGAGCGCGCAATGGAACCGGGGCGCTTATCTGGTGCAGGGTGCCGGACACTGCGGTGCCTGCCACACGCCGCGCGGCTGGGCACAACAGGAGAAAGCCGTCGATGAAAAGGACAGGGCATTTCTCAGCGGCGGCGAGCTCGATGGCTGGTCTGCGCCCTCCCTGCGGGGCCTGAAAATGAGTCAGTCGGAACTGGTGACGCTGCTGAAAACCGGTCGCAATACTCATGATGCGGTCAGCGGCCCGATGGGAGAAGTGATCACCAACAGCACGCAGTTTATGACCGATGACGATCTCAACAGCATGGCGGTTTATCTGCTCAGCCTGAAAGCTGAGCCGCAACCGGCACCGGCCAAAAAAGCCGTCGCGACACAAGCCGGACAACAGACGTTTATGCGTTATTGCTCGACCTGCCACGGTGTGAAAGGCGACGGGAAAGCGTTTGCCATTCCGGCACTGGCGGGCAATCTGACCGTCAATTCAGAGGATCCGCAAACATTACTGCGCGTGATCCTCTACGGAGCCCGGACACCGGTGACGGCAGAGCATATGTCCAACACCATGCCGGGCTACGGCTGGACGCTGACCGATCAGCAGGCCGCCGATCTCACCAATACCCTGCGCGCCAGCTGGGGAAATCAGGCAGCAGAAGTTACGCCGGGTGATGTGGCGAAGGCGAGGAAAGCGGGGAAATAAGGGTTTGTTTCACCGCAGGTAAAACGGGCTCAAACAGCTACTCCCCCTGGGAAGGGGGAGTTGACCGAGTTTTTATTATTTACCCACATCCCCGTTCCAGCCACCGCCTAATGCGGCGATTAGCTTAACGCTGGTGACCATCTGGGTGCTGAGCAGTGACAACACGCTTTGCTGCTGGGTCAGGCTGGTGTTTTCGGTGGTGGCAACGTCGAGATAGTCGATCATCCCGGCCTGATACTGGTTGTTGGTGACGCGCGCGGATTCTTTCGCGGAGTCGGCGGCGTTCTGGCGGGCAACAAGTTCGGTGTCGATCGTGTGCAGCTCGACCAGATAATCTTCCACCTCCTGCATCGCGGTTAACACGCTCTGGCGATAGCTCGCGACGTCGGCGTCATACGCGGCTTCGGCTTGCGCCACTTTGCCGCGGGTGGCGCCGAAATCCAGCACCGTCTGGCTGAGTTCCGGGCCTAAAGACCAGACACGGTTTGGCAGCGAGAACAGGTTATGTAACGCCGAACTGCTGAAACCGCCACTGGCGCTCAGGGTCAGATCAGGATAATACGCGGCAGTCGCCACACCGACGGCGGCATTGGAAGACGCCATGGTGCGTTCAGCCGCGGCGATATCAGGACGTCGCTGCAACAGCTGCGAGGGGATCGCGTCCGGCATCGCAGGCAGGTTCAGTTTCACGTCACGCGCGGCGAGGCTGAACTGGGCCGGTGGCTTGCCGATCAGCACCGCAATCGCATGTTCCAGCTGCGCGCGCTGCCATTGCAGGTCGAGTGCGGAAGCTTTGGTACTTTCAAGCTGCGTCTGCGCCTGAGCCAGCGTGGCGCGCGAGGTATTGCCGCCCGCGTACTGGTTCTGTATCACGGTCAGGTAGCGCTGATACGCATCGATACTTTGTTTGTACAGCGCGATTTGCTGATCCATCACGCGCAGCTGGAAATAATCCTGCGCCAGTTCAGACTGCGCACTGAGCGTCGCGTCAGCCAGATCGGCCTTGCTGGCCTGCGCGCTGGCATCCTGCTCTTCTGCCGTGCGGCGAAGTTTGCCCCAGAGATCCAGTTCCCAGCTGGCGCTCAGTTCTGCCGTTTGTTTGTTAGTGGCAGACGTCGATGTGCCGCTGCGCGTGCTGCCGGCGGTGGCATCCACGGAAGGATATAAGTCGGAACGCGCCTGCGTCACCAGCGCCTGTGCCTGACGGTACTGCGCGGCGTACTGCGCGACGTTCTGGTTGGAAATTTGTACCTGCGTCAGCAGCGATGACAGTTCAGGATCCTGATACACCGACCACCATTCACCTTTGGCCTGATTGTCTTTCGGAATAGCCGCCGTCCAGCCTTTGGCTTCTTTAAATGCCGTTGGCATCGCGACATCAGGCCGCTTGTAATCCGGGCCGACGGTACAGGCGCTGACCAGAAGTGCCAGCGCCAGCGGAACAAGACGGAACACTGGAGAACGCGGTTTTTGCAGAGTCATCGGATTCGCTTCAGGGTAAGAATTGATTGTTTTATCAGTCATTAGAGCTGACCTCCGGCGGTGTCACATGCGGGCGCAAACGGTGCCATAAACGGTGCGTCGCGCGGCTGGTGCGATCCATATACAGGTAAACCACCGGCGTGGTGAATAAGGTAAGGATTTGGCTCAGCGCCAGCCCGCCGGCGATCGCCAGACCCAGCGGACTGCGCAGATCTGCGTCACCGCCGCTGCCCAGCGCCAGCGGTAACGCCCCGAAGAAGGCCGCCAGCGTGGTCATCAGGATCGGACGAAAACGCATCAGACAGGCCTGGGTGATCGCCTGTTGCGGCGACAATCCGAGCCGTCGTTCGGCATCCAGCGCGAAGTCGATCATCATGATCGCATTCTTTTTCACGATACCGATCAACAGCAGGATCCCGATCAGTGCGATGACCGTCAGCTGAGTATTGGTCAGCAACATCAGCAACAACGCGCCCAGACCGGCCGACGGCAGCGTCGAAAGAATGGTCAGCGGATGAATGTAACTTTCATACAGCACGCCTAGCACGATATACACCGCCGCCAGCGCCGCCAGAATCAGCCACGGCATGGTTTTGGTCAGCGCTTCGAATGCCTGCGCCGTACCGGCGTAACTCCCGTGAATGGTGTCCGGCAAACCAATCTGCGCCATGGCGGTTTTCAGCGCGGCCTGCGCATCTTCCAGCGCATAACCATCCGCCAGGTTGAAGGCAATGGTCGTGGTCGCCGTCTGGCCCTGATGCGAAACCGACAGCGGCGAATTCGCCCCGCTGAACGTCGCAAAAGCGGATAACGGCACCTGCGCGCCCGCGTCGGTCACCACGTAAAGCTGGTGCAGCACATCCGGGTTGCTGGTGTAATCCGACGTCAGGTTCATGACGACGTGATACTGGTTCAGCGTTTTGTAGATGGTGGCGATCTGCCGCTGACTGAAGGAATTGTTGAGCAGCGCGTCGATCATTTTCACGTTCACGCCGAGCCGCGTGGCGCGATCGCGGTCGATGTTGAGCATGATTTCCTGCCCGCCGGTCTGCGAGTCCGAATCCACGCCGGTCAGCTGTGGCAGTTTCGCCAGCGCTTTCTGCACTTTCGGTGCCCATTCGCGCAGCAGAGAAAGATCGTCAGCCTGCAAACTGTACTGATATTGCGCGTTCGCGCTGCGTCCGCCGATATGCAGATCCTGCGCGGCCATCAGGAACAGCTGCGAGCCCGGCACTTTGGCGGTCGCCATCATCAGACGGTTAGCCACCTGATTGGCGGTCGCGGTGCGTTTGTCAAAATCTTTCAGGCGCACGAAGAAGGTGGCGGTGTTACGCGCACCAAACCCGCCGCTGCCCGCTGAACTCATAACGGCTTCTACCGCCGGATCGTCCTGAATGATCTTGCTGTATTTCAGCACCTGCGGCTGGATCGACTGAAATGACGTGTTCTGATCCGCACGCAGCATACCCATCAGCATGCCGGTGTCCTGATCCGGGAAGAAGCCTTTTTCCACCACGGTATAGAGATAGAAATTGAGGATCACGGTGAGGAACAGGCCGACCAGCGTGATGAGCTGATGGCGCATTACCCAACCGAGCGCGGCGGAATACGCCGCCAGCAGCCGGTTCAGGCCACGTTCGATCATCCGGTAAATGCGCGGCTGTCGTTTTTCCACCGGCGGTTTACGTTTCAGGAAACGGGCGCACAGCATGGGCGTGAGGCTCAGCGACACCAGCATCGAGATTATCAGCGAAACGCTGAGCGTGACCGCAAATTCGCGGAACAGACGCCCCACAATACTGCCCATCAGCAGGATCGGGATGAAAACGGCAATCAGCGAAAGCGTCATGGAGAGCACGGTAAAGCTGACTTCCTGCGCGCCTTTCAGCGCCGCGCGCACCGGCCCCATTCCTTCCTCTATGTGCCGCGTAATATTTTCCAGCACGACAATGGCGTCATCGACCACAAAGCCGGTAGAGATAATCAGCGCCATCAGCGAGAGGTTATCAAGGCTATAACCGAGTAAATACATCACCGCGCAGGTACCGATTAATGACACCGGCAGCGCCAGCGCGGGGATCAGCACCGCATTCCAGTTGCGCAGGAACACGAAAACGACCGCAATGACCAGCAGCGTGGCTTCCAGCAGGGTCATTTCAGTGTCGCGCAGGGAAGCGGAAACGTTCGGCGAGCGGTCGAGCGCCAGATTGAGCTGAACGTCGCCCGGCAGGCTTTCTTTCATCAGCGGCAGCGCGGCTTTAATGGCTTCGATGGTTTCCAGCATGTTCGCGCCAGCCTGACGCGTCACGCCAATCATTACCGACGGCGTGCTGTTGTAATAGCCGACGTTATATTTATCTTCAACGGAATCATAAACATTGGCGATATCGCTGAGGCGGATTGCCGAACCGTTGATGTAAGTAATAATCAGCGTTTTGTACTGTGCGGCGGTACTTTGCTGGCCGTTGCCTTCAATCATCCACGACTGATTCGCGCCTTGTAGTAACCCTTTCGGCAAATTGCTGGTGCTGTTGGCAATCGCGGTGCGGATGGTGTCGAGGGAAATGCCGTAAGACGTCACCGCCTCCGGGCGCAAATCAATACGCACGCCCGGCAGCGCGGAACCGACCAGAGAAACCTGCCCGACGCCGTTGACCTGTGCGATTTTCTGTTGCAGCTGGCTGGAGGCAATATCGTACAGCTCCCCCTTGCTGCGCGTGGCCGACGTCAGCGCCAGCATGATGATGGGCGCATCCGACGGGTTGGCTTTGCGGTACGTCGGCAGCGACGGCATGCTGCTGGGTAATAACGAGCGCGAGGCGTTGATCGCCGCCTGCACATCGCGGGCGGCACCGTTAATGTCACGGTCTAAATCGAACTGCAAAATGACGCTGGTGGAGCTTTGCGAGCTGCGCGAGGTCATTTCCGTCACACCGGCGATTTGCCCGAGCGCCCTTTCCAGCGGCGTGGCGACGGTGGCCGCCATGGTTTCAGGGCTGGCACCCGGCAGGCTCGCGCTTACCAGAATGGTCGGGAAATCCACCTGCGGCAGCGGCGCGACCGGCAACAGGCGATACCCCAGCAAACCGAGCAGGAGGATCGCCAGCGTCAGCAGCAGTGTCGCGACCGGGCGGAAAATGAAGAAACGCGAGATGTTCATCGGTTATTCCGCCCGCTGTGCTGCACGCCGGTGACGTGGGTTAAGGCGGTGAGATAAACGGTCAAACATCAGGTAGATCACCGGCGTGGAGAACAGCGTCAGGATCTGACTGAAGATTAACCCGCCGACGATCACCAGCCCCAGCGGCTGACGCAGCTCGGCGCCGGATCCGCTCGCCAGCATCAGCGGCAGCGCCCCCAGCAATGCCGCCATAGTCGTCATCATGATCGGACGAAAACGTAATAAACACGCCTGATGGATGGCTTCGCGCGGCGATAAGCCCTGCCGGTTTTCGGCGTCGAGCGCAAAGTCGATCATCATAATGGCGTTCTTTTTCACGATCCCGATCAGCAGGATCACCCCGATCAGGGCGATCAGGCTGAATTCCGTTCCGGCGAAGATCAGCGACAGCAACGCGCCTACGGCCGCCGACGGCAGCGTGGACAGGATCGTCACCGGGTGAATGAAGCTTTCGTACAGAATGCCCAGCACCACATACATGGTCAGCAGCGCAGCGAGAATCAGCCACAGCGTATTGCCGGTGGCACTTTCAAACGACGCAGCCGCGCCCTGATAACGCAGGGTGATGCTGTCCGGCATGGCGATATCCGCCACGGTCGTTTTGATGGCCTGCTGCGCCTGTTCCAGCGAATAGCCGTCTTTCAGGTTGAACGATACGGTTACCGCCGGGAACTGATTCAGACGCGCCTGCAACAGCGCACCGGTGCGCATATGAATTTGCGCAATCGACGTCAGCTTGATCATGCCGTTGGTCGCGCCGGAATTGGTGGTGGTCGCACCGCTGTCGGACGTCGTTGTTGAAGCCGTCGTCGCCGTGGTCGCCACCGTGCCGGACGTGGACGTGCTGTTGTTGGTCGCCAGATATACATCATCAAACGAGGCCGGAGACTGCTGGAACTGCGGTGCCACTTCGAGCACGACGCGGTACTGGTTTGCCTGGGTAAAGATAGTGGAAACCAGACGCTGACCGAAGGCGTTATACAGCGCGGTATCGACGTCTGACGCCGTAATGCCGTAACGCGCAGCGGCATCGCGGTCGAGTTCGACATACGCAATCTGCCCCTGATTTTGCAGGTTGCTGACCACGTCGCTGAACTCCGGCAGCGCGCTGAGTTTTTCCAGCAACTTCGGCGTCCATTCCACCAGATTTTCGCTGTCGGCGTCGTCGAGTGTGAACTGGTACTGGCTTGGCGTGACCTGGTCGTCAACGGTCAGATCCTGAGAGGCCTGCATATAAAGCTCAATGCCCGGCACGCCTGCGGTTTCCTGTTTCAGGCGTTCGATAATCGCCGGTGCGCGCTCGCTGCGCTCATCAAAAGATTTCAGGCTGATCTGCAAACGTCCGCTGTTCAGGCTGGTGTTATTGCCGTCCACGCCGATGGTGGAGGCCACACTTTCGACGTCCGGATCGTTGAGGATTGCCGCCGTCAGTAACTGCTGCCGACGCCCCATTTCACTGAAAGAAACGTCCTGCGATGCCTGCGTGATGCCCTGGATCATCCCGGTATCCTGCGACGGGAAGAACCCTTTCGGCACAATCACATACAACAGCGCGGTAAAGACCAACGTCGCGGCCGCCACCAGCAGCGTGAGCTTCTGGTGATTGAGCACGACGATCAGCATGCGGTCGTAAGCGGCAATCATTTTGTCGAAGAACTCGCCGCCTTTGCGGTAAAACTTACTCTGTTTTTCTTCCGGCGTGTGGCGCAGTAAATAGGCGCACAGCATCGGAGTCAGCGTCAGGGAAACAATCATTGACACCAGAATCGACACCGCCAGCGTGATCGCAAATTCACGGAACAGACGCCCGACGACGTCCCCCATAAACAGCAGCGGGATCAGTACGGCGATCAGCGAGAATGTCAGGGAAATAATGGTGAAGCCGATTTGCTGTGAACCTTTCAGCGCCGCCTGCATCGGCGTTTCGCCCTCTTCCAGCCGCCGCGAAATGTTTTCCACCACCACGATGGCGTCATCAATAACGAAACCGGTGGCGATGGTCAGCGCCATCAGCGAAAGGTTGTTGAGGCTGAAACCACACAGGTACATCACGCCAAAGGTGCCAACCAGCGAAAGCGGCACGGCCACGCTTGGGATGAGTGTTGCCGCAACATTGCGCAGGAACAGAAAAGTGACCATCACAACCAGCGCAATCGACAACAACAATTCGAACTGAACGTCGCTGATCGACGCGCGAATGGTTTGCGTCCGGTCAGACAAAATGCTGACTTTGACCGATTCCGGCAGGGCTTCCTGCAATTTCGGCAACTGCGCTTTAATGGCATCCACAACCTGAATCACGTTCGCGCCCGGCTGACGCTGAACGCTGATAATGATCGCTGGCTGTTTGTTGGCCCAGGCGGATAAATACTGGTTTTCCGGTGCTTCGGACAACGTTGCCACATCGCGTAAACGCAGCGCCGCGCCGTTTTCATAATTCACAATCAGATTGCCGTACTCATCCGCCGTGCGCAGCTGATCGTTGGCATCGATAGTGATCGAGTGATGCGGGCCGTCGAAACCGCCTTTAGAACCGTTAACGTTGCTGTTACCGATCAGCGTATTAATGGTTTCCAGGCTGATGTTGTGCGCCGCCAGTTTGCGCGGATCGGCTTGCACGCGTATAGCCGGCTGGTGCCCGCCTGCGAGTGTCACCATACCGACGCCGGAAATCTGCGACAATTTCAGCGCCACGCGGGTATTCACCAGATCCTGCACTTTGGTCAGCGGCAGCGATTCGGACGTGGCCGCCAGCGTCAGTACCGCGGCATCCGCCGGGTTAACCTTTTTATAGGTCGGTGGATTCGGCAGATCGCTGGGCAGCAGGCTGTCGGCGGCGTTGATCGCCGCCTGCACTTCCTGTTCGGCGACGTCGAGCGAGAGATCCAGCGAGAATTTCAGCGTGATTATTGAAGAACCGCTGGCGCTGGTGGAATACATCTGGCTCAGACCCGCCATCTGGCCGAGCTGGCGTTCAAGCGGAGCGGTGATGCCCGACGCCATAACGTCCGGGCTGGCGCCCGGATACAGCGTGGTTACCTGAATGGTCGGATAATCAACCTGCGGCAGCGCCGAGGTCGAAAGCATGTTGTAGGCAAAAATCCCCGACAACAGCACGGCGACCATCAGCAAAATGGTCGCGACCGGCCGGAGAATAAAGAGGCGTGAAGGATTCATTTAGACCCGCTGTCTTTACCGGCTTCGTTTTTACCCGCGACAGCGTTGTCAGCGCCGGTGGTCGCTTTATCCACGCCGCCACTTTGCTGACGTTCTTTTGAAGAACCACCCGCTGCGGCCGCATCCAGTGAATTCGCCGTCACGATCTGAACTTTCGCGCCGTTGGTCAGGCGGTCAATCCCCGTCGTCACCACCTGTTCGCCGGGATTCACACCCGATAAAATCGCGACCTTATCGTCACCGAAGTCCGGGCCGGATTTCACTGAACGGCGCTCAATGGTGTTATCGGCTTTCACCACGTAAACGAAATCGCCGTCGCTGCTCAGCTGCAATGCTGCCGCCGGGATCACCGTGGCGTCTTTCAGCACGGACACCTGCAAACGGGCATTCACAAACTGGTTCGGATACAGCTTTTCATCGGCATTATCAAACAGCGCTTTCAGCTTGATGCTGCCGGTGCTGGTGTCAATTTCGTTACTGATAAACTGGAGTTTGCCCTGATCGAGGACTTCGCTGCCGTCCTGATTAAACGCCGTGGTCGGCAGCTGATTTCCGCCGCGCAGCGCTTTGAGTAAGGTTTGCAGATTGCTCTGCGGCACGCTGAAGGTGACGGCAATCGGCTGAGTTTGGGTGATCGTGACGATACCGGTGGTAGAACTGCTGGTGACCATATTGCCCGGATCAACCAGACGCAAACCGACGTGCCCGCTGACCGGTGCGGTGATTTTCGCGAATTCAAGATTCAGCTTGGCCGCCGCGATTTGTGCCAGATCGGCTTTCACAGCGCCCGCATACTGACCGGCGGTCGCAATCTGGCTTTCCAGATCCTGACGCGCTAAGGAATCCTGCGCATACAGTTTGCGGTAACGCGCTAACGTCAGTTCAGCACTTTTCGACAACGCCTGATTCTGCGCCAGATCGCCCTGATATTGTTCCAGCGTCGCCTGATAGCTGCGCGGATCAATCTGCGCCAGCAACTGCCCTTGCGCGACTTTCTGCCCTTCGGTGAAATACACCTTCATTAACTGGCCATCAACCCGGCTGGTCACCGTCACGGTCGCATTCGCCACCACCGTACCCAGCGCACGCAAATAAACAGGGACATCCGCCTGCGTGGCTTTTCCTGCCTGCACCGGTGTATCCATGCCCATCATCATCTGACCGCGCATCGCCCGCATACCGCCGCGGCCGCCCGCCCCTTTTTTTGCCGTGTGATCAGACGCGCTTTGGTGGAAAGCAAAAAACCAGACCAGGATCGCAGCAACGATAATGGCGACGATAACCCACACAAGGGTGCGTTTTTTGGAACGAGAAGAGGCAGTCGGCAGCATAAATTTCTTGGTTTCGCAGTATTAATGAGGAGAAAACAGCTGAAATAAGACCTTCAACCAGAGATTTTCTTATGTACTTCATTCAAAAGTGACAGCGCATTATCCCTAAAAGTGCAGGTGGCTGTTTTTAGGACAACGTAAAGATTTCGTTAGCAATTAAGAAATTCCATTTCAATCGCCCGCGTGAATTATACGCGCTAATTTTGCCTCCAAGCATCCCCAATGTTAAGAGGTAAATGAGAATGAATATTGAAGACGCTGACAGAAAAGTATCAGGAAGTGTCAGGTCATCTCGAAATTTTGTCAGGAAAACGCAGGGTTAGGATAGAAAATGACCTGTCATACCACCTCAACGGGTGATAAAACCAGAGGTAAATCCTGAAAATTAGACCTATTGATAATTTATATTGTTTGCGCTGACCCCGACTTGATATGGTGATTTTTCTGATTGTTTTTCATCTTCATGGCAGGAATTCAGAAGAATGCAGACAAAATTTCAATCCAGACCGGTCATCGGTGTCACATTGGACAGTGAAGACGCCGGTGGTTACGCCGATTTTCCCTGGTATGCGTTACGTCAGAATTACATGAGCAGCCTGGCCGGGCTGGGCGCGGTGCCACTGGCATTGCCGCATCACGCAGAACTGGCCGACGAATATCTGGCGCTGTGCGACGGAATTGTCGTGACCGGCGGCGCGTTTGATGTCCCGCCGGAGTTGTTTAACGAAACGCAAAACAGCGATCAGGTTCGCCTGAAACCGGGCCGCACTGAATTCGAAAAGGCCATCGTCAAAGGCGCCATGCAGCGCAATATGCCGCTGCTGGGTATTTGCGGCGGTCAGCAACTGCTGGCCGTTTTAACCGGCGGCACGCTGCATCAGCATATTCCCGATGCACTGCCCGACGCGCTGGAACACAGCACGACGGTGGATACCGAAAATGCCGGTGGCAAGAAACGCGCGCGGCATCCGGTTGAAATTGTTGAAGGCACATTATTGAGCCGTTCGGTCGACCGTGATCATTATGAAGTGAACAGCTCACATCATCAGGCGGTGAAAACCGTCGGGCCGGGCAGCATCGTCAACGCGCATGCACCGGACGGCGTGATCGAAGGCATTGAGTGCGAAGGGTATGATTTCTGCCTGGGCGTGCAATGGCACCCGGAATATCTGCAACATCAGCAGGATACGCAGTTGCTTAACGCGTTTGTCGCGGCCGCGTCGCGCTACCAGCAGGCGATGCGCTCCGCCGGTAAAGCGATGACAGAAGTGATGACCGATGTGATTGCACGTACCGGAAACGAACAGGCATGAATCAGGCGGCGCTGAAAGCCAGAACCGATCAGAAGCTGCGCGAGCTGAATATCGACCCGGCGGTTATCGCGCACCGCACGCTGCCGTACTTTGAAGAAGTCAGTGAGCACTTACTGGTGGACGCAGAAACGGATGCTGTTACCGGTAAAATCTACCGGCTGATCGCGCCCGCCACTCAGGCATGGCGCGAGATGAAACGGCAGGCCGCCGCCGACGGCGTGGACATTTATCTGGTTTCCGCCTGGCGCAGCCTTGATTATCAGGCCGGTTTAATCCGCACTAAGCAAGCTGCCGGGATCGCGCCGGAAGACTTTTTCACATCGCTGGCACCGCCGGGATGCAGTGAACATCACACCGGCTGCGCCGTGGACATCAACACTCCCGGCTGCGACGAAGTCACCGGTATCTTCGGTGAAACCGATGCTTTCCGCTGGCTTGAAGCCAGCGCCGCGCGCTTTGGCTTTATGATGTCCTTTCCGCCGGATAATCCGTGGGGATTCATTTACGAACCCTGGCACTGGTGCTGGCATCCGGCAAAAAAGTGAGTGACGCCCGTCACATCTGCCATAACTAAAATTGTCCCCAAAACATTTATCTGTTAGGCCAATTTTCTGTTTCATTTTTAGAACAAATAAAACACACTATGCCTTCAGAAGGCCTTCCGCGTCGAAGGCTTGATCTTTACACCTTCTTAAAAAGTCATAAATTTCAATGCAATCAGATACCGTTTCGCGCAGGACAGCATGGCTTCGCGTTGTGATGATGGCTATAGCCGCGTTCATCTTCAACACCACTGAATTTGTGCCTGTCGGGCTGCTCTCCGACATCGCCGCCAGTTTCCATATGCAGACGGCGCAGGTCGGCCTGATGCTCACCATCTATGCATGGGTCGTCGCGCTGATGTCGCTGCCACTGATGCTGCTGACCCGTAACGTTGAGCGAAAGCGTCTACTGATCGCGATTTTTATCCTGTTTATCGTCAGCCACATTTTATCCGTCGTCGCCTGGGATTTCTGGAGTCTGGTCGCGTCACGCGTCGGTATCGCACTCGCCCACGCCATTTTCTGGTCGATTACGGCCTCGCTGGCGATCCGTGTCGCCCCGGCCGGTAAAAAAACGCAAGCGCTGAGTATGTTAGCCACCGGCACCGCGCTGGCGATGGTGCTCGGGCTGCCGCTCGGGCGTCTGATTGGTCAGTATCTCGGCTGGCGCACCACGTTCATGAGCATCGGCGTCGTCGCGCTGCTGACGCTGATTTGCCTGATTAAATTGCTGCCGCCGCTGCCAAGTGAGCATACCGGTTCGCTGAAAAGCGTACCGATGTTATTCCGACGTCCGGCGCTGGTAGGGATGTATGTCCTGACCGCGCTGATAGTGACTGCTCACTATACGGCGTACAGCTATATCGAGCCGTTTATCCAGACCGTCGCGAATATGGGTGAAAACTTCACCACGTTTCTGCTGCTGATCTTCGGCGGTGCAGGGATTTTCGGCAGTATCCTTTTCAGCGTGCTCGGTAACCGTTTCCCGGCCGCCATGCTCAGCGGGCCTATTCTGATGGTGACGCTCAGCATGTTGTTACTGTTTGTCGCGGCGATGAATCCGGTCGCTATTTCAATACTTTGCGTCATCTGGGGGCTGGCAATGATGATTATCGGCCTGGCGATGCAGGTGCGCGTGCTGGCACTGGCGACCGATGCGACCGACGTTTCGATGTCACTGCTTTCCGGCATCTACAATATCGGCATCGGCGCGGGCGCGCTGATTGGTAATCAGGTGAGTTTGCATCTTGAAATGAGCAACGTCGGTTATGCCGGTGGCCTTCTCGGGTGTATCGCGTTTGGCTGGTGTCTGACGATTTTCAAACGCTACCCGCAGCTGAAAATTACGAGCTGATTCGGTAAGAATGTTTCAAAAAAAAGCCCAAATGCGATCCCTGCATTCGGGCTTTTTTGTTTAACGTAACAATTTCAGATTTCCTATCAGCGATTTAATCCACTTCTCCGGCCCGACAAAACCGACGCCATCCAGCACTTCATCGTATAAATCCCGCAACGGGAAAGCTTGTTCGTATTCCTCAAACGTATGCATCGTGCGGGCAAATACCGGGAATGGCACAACACTGCACTCCCCTTTCGCTTCAAGCGCTTTAAACATCAGTGCCTTAATGTGATCCGGCGTCGCCTGTAAAATTGGCAGCGAATGGCCTGCCAGCATCGGAAATTTTGCCGCCAGACCGATACCAATCACTCCCGCCGTATTCGCCAGTAAACCGTGCGGAAGCTCAGGATTGAGGATAATTGCCACCCGGAGAGTGTCTGCCATGTTTGCGCCCTTTTCATCGTTATGGATGCAAAAATCATAACCGTCTGCGACTGAAAGGTGCTTTCTTTTATCGCTGTAAAATGCCCTAATCTGGTCATTCCTTTCCGAAAGCACTCAATAACAGGCAAATTATGTCCACATCAGAAATTTTACCGGCAGACATTCGCATTCTCAGGCAACTTCAAAAATCGGGGCGCATGACCAACCAGGAGCTGGCCGAAAAAGCCGGCATGGCGGCGTCGCCCTGCTGGCGGCGGATGAAACAACTGGAAGAGAACGGCGTGATCACCGGTTATCAGGCCAATATCGACAGAAAAAAAATCGGCCTCGGACTGCTGGCGTTTATTCGCGTGAAAATTGACAGCCACAGCGAGGAAGATGCACAGCGTTTTGAGCAGCAGGTAGGCGCGTTGCCGCCAGTGATTGCCTGTTATGCAATTGCCGGTGACGCAGATTTTTTGTTGCAGGTGGTGGCGAAAGATCTCGACAGTTTTTCCAGTTTTGCGATGGAAGTCGTGCGGCGTTTACCGGGGATTAAAGAGATGCAGACTTCGTTCGTGCTGCGGGAAGTCAAACCGCTGGATGCGTTGCCGCTGGACGGTTTATAGCCCGCTGCCCGGCGGCACGGATTATTTCCTGCGCAACGTGACGCGCTTTTTTACCGCCTTGGCGCAACCGGGTTTTGCCCAGACTGGCAAGGAATATATGCCCGGCCCTTATGCTGTCAAACATAATTCAGTCATTATGCGTATTCTCAACGATAAATAGATCACATAACTACTACCGGAAATCATTCCGGCCTCGCCAGCTAACAGGCTTTTAGCTCTGATAAGGCAGCGTCACATTCTCAGGGGCAAACGGTGAAACACATTTTCTATAGCAAAACAAATAAAGTATCCGTAAGTAGTGTTAATGGGAATTTATAATCACTCCATTCAGTATTTTAAGAAATTTTCTGTAAATTATTCAGAATTTTCTTTCCACATCCCAAATGACTTAAGTTTTTCACGATAACATCCCCCTAAGATATAAAAACAGGAAGGTAACCCTCACTTATTATAATAAAAAG
>NZ_JAFMOZ010000130.1:0-126375 GCF_019049615.1 Rahnella sp. BCC 1045
ACATAAATTTCAATGAGTTACATTAATATCAATTATTTAACTTAAGTTCAGAGTCATTTTGTTACTTACGTTGAATTATTCTGAAATATCCAACAACACACTGACGTCTTTCATCACTAAGTAAGTATTTAAATGCTTTTGTAATTTGTGTAACCAGAACCCTCCCCACTCGCGTGATATAAAAACAAGACAATAATAAATACTATTTCCGGCTGCTGTGCGCCATTGTCTTTATTTCCCATTCACTCCAATTCGATTGTTTATAGGATTTTACTGCGAGGGATCCTGAGGCGAAGAAATAACGCCCGGGGAAATCACTGAGTACAAACTCTAAGGCTTAATGATGTTAAAAAAACGCCCACTCTACACGCATTACACCGGTTCGCTGTTACTCGAAAATCCGCTGCTGAACAAAGGTTCGGCCTTCAGCCGCGAAGAACGTCTCGCGCTTAATCTGAATGGATTGCTGCCAAATCAGGTTGAAACCATCAGCGAACAGACCGACCGTGCATACACTCAATTCTCTGAATTCAAACGTGATATCTCCAAACACGTCTATCTGCGCAATATCCAGGACACCAACGAAACACTCTTCTATAACCTGGTGAATTCTCATCTGGAAGAAATGCTACCGATCATTTACACCCCGACCGTTGGCGAAGCCTGCGAGCATTTCTCTGATATCTACCGCCGGGCGAGAGGGTTGTTTATCTCCTACCCAGACCGCGACCACATTGATGAAATGCTGCAAAACTTCTCCAAGAATGACATCCGGGTGATCGTCGTCACCGACGGCGAACGCATTCTGGGGCTGGGCGATCAGGGCATCGGCGGGATGGGTATTCCTATCGGTAAACTGTCGTTATATACCTCCTGCGGCGGGATCAACCCGGCCAATACGTTGCCGATCATGCTCGACGTCGGCACCAATAATGCGCAGCGCCTCGACGATCCGCTGTATATGGGCTGGCGCCACCCGCGCATTACTGACGGTGAATACAATGAATTCATGGATATGTTCATTCAGGCGGTAAAAACACGCTGGCCGGACGTATTACTTCAGTTCGAGGATTTCGCGCAAACCAACGCGATGCCCTTGCTGGAGCGTTATCGCGAAGAGCTTTGCTGCTTCAATGATGATATTCAGGGCACCGCCGCTGTCACGCTGGGCTGCCTGATTGCCGCCAGCCATGCCGCCGGAACGCAACTGCGCGACCAGCGCGTCACTTTCCTTGGCGCGGGTTCTGCCGGCTGCGGTATCGCAGAAAAAATTGTTGCGCAGATGATTGCCGAAGGCGCTACGGAAGATGAAGCGCGCAGCCAGGTCTTTATGGTGGATCGCTTTGGCCTGCTGACGGATGACATGCCGAACGTGCTCGGTTTCCAGCGCAAACTGGTCACGCGCAAAGCCAACATTGCCCACTGGAAAGTCGATGCACAAAATATCTCTTTACAGGATGTTGTGCACAACTCCAAACCGACAATACTGATTGGCGTTTCCGGGCAACCGGGGCTATTCACAGAAGAAATCATCCGTGAAATGCACCACAATTGTCACCATCCGATCATCATGCCGCTGTCGAATCCGACATCGCGCGCTGAAGCCCGCCCGCAGGATGTGATTGCGTGGACAGAAGGCGCCGCGCTGATGGCCACCGGCAGCCCGTTTGCCCCTGTGCATTATCAGGACCGCACCTACCCGATCCCGCAATGTAACAATGCGTATATCTTTCCCGGTTTAGGTTTAGGGATCCTGGCCGCCAAAGCGCGTCGCGTTACTGATGGAATGTTGCTGGCCGCCAGTCAGGCGCTGGCGAGCTTATCTCCGCTGGCAACCACCGGTAAAGGTTCGCTGTTACCGGCTATTGCCGATATTCAGCACGTGTCGAAAGTGATTGCCGCCGAAGTCGCCCGTGTGGCGCAGCAGGAAGGTGTGGCGCCGGAAATATCGCAAGAGACACTGCAAAATCGTCTTGATACTGAATTTTGGAAGCCAGAATACCGTTCTTACAAGCATTCATCGTTCTGATCATTTTGTCTGGCCGGAGAGATACCGGCCATTTTTAATTCTGAAGTACATCCGGGGAATAAACGCTAAAGCCCGGCATTTTGCGGATTATCAAAACCAACGCGCCCTACAAACGGCAAACGCAGCGCCGGATTTTTGAAATCAATTCCCAGATTCAGCCCTAACACATTCACTTCAACACCTTCTTCAACGCCAAGCGTGACGCCCAAAAGCCCCAGCACTGAAACCTGCACACCACGCCCTGAAGGTGGCAAACCGATCGGGTTTGTGATGCCGCGATAATCTTTGCCAATGGCGTTAGACGGCATATCAAGTTGGAGATCCGGCACTTCGCGGCCAATGTGCGCCATAAATGTGTTGCTGTTGGGCCCCGGCCACGCGTGATAGGTATGCGGATACGGATAACGTTTAATCGCCGCGACAATATTGGGGATCATCGCTTCTGCCTGAGCCCCGCGATGATCGACCAGTAATTTGGGCTTTGACCCAAACCAGTAACCGTCAGGGAGGGCATAATTGCGGCGAACAACGTCCGTGCTGCCCCAGCTAATGACGTCATAACGTGTATACGCCGTTTCGCCTTCACGTTTAAAAATAATCCACGGATGTACCGCCACCAGCCCGCGCCAGCCATAGGTCGGCGCGGCATATATCTGGATAATTGCAGTACTGCGTAGTCTGACCGGATCCGGCGCAATACCCGCAGAATCACGACGCGCCGTCGCCCAGTTCTGACTGGCAGGCTCTGTTTTAGTGTGCGACGCCCTGGCATAACTGTAACCCAATGACAGCAACAAAATTCCTACAAAACATAGAATTATCCATTTAACGGCCATTTTTTCACTCACTCTTGTCAGCCATTTCGAAAGAACAACAGTACGCATTCATAACAAGGCTGGCAACGTGAAAGTCTGGCCCTTTGGGAAACCTGATTTGTGAGCGCCCTCACACTCCTGATCATCATCCTACCTATGTTTTGTAATCGATTACTTTTTAAGTGTAAATTTTGTAATCGATTACAAAAATGAAGGAAATAAGTATGCTTTTAAAATCTCACCTCTCAGGCGGATTGTTAGTGTTGTGTTCTCTGGTCGCTTTGCCTGTACACGCTGCGAAACCGGCCTGCGATAAACCACTTCCTACAAAAACCTGAGCAAAGCGCTGTCAGCAACAGAGAAATAATGGAAATGCCCGCCTCGCTGCGGGCAATTTAACTCAGGCACTCGCGCGTACAATAAAATGCCAGTCCATCATCAGGCGTTCTGCCGGAGATTCGGGGTTATCGATTTTTTTAATCAGTAAGGAAACCGCCTGCCGGCCAATATCGCGCGAGGGTTGTTGGATGGTCGTGAGCTGCGGAGAAACCATTTCGGCCAGTTCGGTGCCATCAAAGCCAATGACCGCAATATCCTGCGGAACCTTCAGCCCGGTGTCCCCGATAGCACGCATCGCGCCTGCGGCCAGCGTGTCGGAGACGGCAAACACACCATCAGGTTGTTCCGCGGCTTGCAGCAATTTTCCCATCGCCGCTTTTCCCGCGCTAAAACTCAACTCGCTGGCATATTCAATGGCTTCATAACCGTGCTCTTGTTCCTGCATCACCGTTTTGTACCCCTGTTCTCGCAGCCGGGCATATTTGTAGCTCAGGTCGTGGTTGATAAGTGCAATACGACGACAACCGCGGGCAATCAGATGCCGGATGGCAAACTCGGAGGCGTCGGTGTCACTGATCCCGACGCAGGAAACGTCCCCCGTATCCGCGTATTCGGCGCACTGCACCCACGGCGTCTGACCGATCATACTCGTCAGTTCGGGGAGTTTGGAAAAGGCATCCATGGTGATAATGCCGTCGACCATTTTGCCGGAAAGCAGGCCGAGGCTGGATTTAGAGCGTTCGATGTCGGAGCCGGAATTGCACAAAAGAATACGGTAGCCGTTCTTTTCGGCTTCTTCTTCAATGCCTTTCACAACATCAGCACAAAACGGATTGGCGATATTCGAGACCATCACCAGGATCATTGAGCTTCTGGACGTTCTCAACTGGCGGGCCAATAAATTGGGCTGGTAGTTACTTTCCCTGATCGCTTCCAGTACACGTTCGCGGTTTTTGCTTTTGACGGAATCGCTGTTATTGAGTACACGCGATACCGTTGCCACCGAGACACCGGCCAGTTTGGCAATTTTCTGAATCGACATAACGACAACACATCCTGCGGTCTGCTCTTTTTTGCCAGAGGCTACCACAGATCGGAGATGGCATGAATGGAAGCCCGGCGTTATCTTTGCGCCGGGCGTGAAGAAAGGACTTAAACCCTTACCCAGCGCTGCTGCCGGTGACTTTGCAAAATGGCATCGACAACGGACATCACGCGGGCGCCTTCATAAAAAGTGGCAAACGGGCTGTGATCTTTGGCCGGTGGACGCCCTTCCCTGACGGCAGTATAAAACTGCAACATCATGTTCCTGAACGCATCCGGCCAGCCTTCAATGTGCCCGCCGGGAAATTGCGCGCTGTGAACCACATCGGCATTCATCAAACCCGGATCGTCCGTTAACAACTGATTCGGCTGCGCGCGCTGCCCTACCCAAAGTTGCTGCGGTATTTCCTGATCCCAGGCCACTGACGCCCCGCTGCCGTTCACTTCGAAACTCAGCCGGTTTTTACGGCCTGCGCTGACCTGCGAAACATGGAAACAGCCTTTACTGCCGTCATCAAACCGCAGCAGCACAAATCCCATATCTTCGGTTGTGACCGGCCGGTCTTCATAATGCGTATCAGCCTCTTTGGCGGCAAACGTTGAATCGCCCTGCACGATAGCTTTACGCGTGGGCCAGACGATAGAGAGATCGGCCATCACTTCGGTGATGCGTTTGCCGGTGACAAACTGAAGCGTATCGCACCAGTGCGAACCGATATCCGCGATGGCCCGCGAAGCGCCGCCCTGAGCCGCATCAACGCGCCAGTTATAGTCCGTTTCCAGCAACATCCAGTCCTGCAAATAACTGCCGTGCGCCGAAAATAACTTCCCGAGTTGCCCCTGACGCACCATGCTCGCGGCCTGCTGAACCATCGCGAATTGCCGGTAGACAAAACTCACGCCGTGAACGACACCCGCGTTTTCTGCCATTGCCACCAGCTCCTGCGCCTCCTCCGGCGTCATGCACAAAGGTTTTTCGCTGAAGACGTGTTTCCCGGCGCGAAGGATCTTGCGGTTAATCTCCGCATGCAGATGGTTCGGCGTGCAGTTATGCACCACGTCCAGGCCGGGGTGTGCCAGCAACGCGTCGATATCACTGTACGCATGCGGGACATTCAGCTGTCCGGCTTTTTTCTGCGCGGCCTCAAAAGGCGTATCACACAACGCGACCACATTGACAAATCCCAGCCGTCGTAACGCTTCGAGGTGCGCAGGGCCGATAAAACCGGTGCCGATAATGCCGACATTAATCATGAAAAACATCTCCGCCCAGGCCGAGCATCCGGCGTGCCTGCTGGCGGTCATTCTGGCCAGCAGCAAAATCATCAAACGCCCGTTCTGAAACCGGAATGATGTGACGGCGGATAAACTCACTGCCCTCACGCGCTCCGGTTTCGGCGTTTTTCAGGCAGCACTCCCATTCCAATACTGCCCAGCCGAAATAATCGTATTGCGACAATTTGCTGAAAATACTTTTGAAATCAATATCGCCATCGCCGGGCGAGCGAAAACGCCCCGGTCTGTCAGCCCAGTTCTGATAACCGCCGTAAACACCGCTCTGGCCGCTGGCGGCGAATTCCGCGTCTTTAACATGGAAGGCTTTGATACGGTCATGATAGCGGTCGATGAAGTCCAGATAATCCATATGCTGAAGCCGCAGATGGCTGGGGTCGAAGAGAATATTGCAGCGGGGATGGTGATTAACGAGCGCCAGAAAACGCCCGAACGTCACGCCGTCATGCAAATCTTCGCCCGGATGAATTTCAAAACATACATCCACACCGTGCTGATCAAAACAGTCCAGAACGGGCAGCCAGCGCTGCGCTAATGTGGTAAACGCCTCTTCCAGCAAGACCGCATTATGCGGCGGCCACGGATAAAAATACGGCCAGGCCAGCGAGCCTGAAAACGTCGCGTGCGCCGTCAGCCCGAGTTTTTCAGAGGCTGCCGCCGCCTGTTTTAACGCCTGCGTCGCCCACGCCTGACGCGCTGAAGGGTTTCCGCGCACCGCTTCCGGTGCAAAATTATCAAACGCCAGATCATACGCCGGATGCACGGCCAGCAGTTGTCCTTCGAGATGGGTAGAAAGCTCGCTGATCACCAGCCCGTGCCGCGCCAGCGTGGCGGTAATTTCGTCACAATACGCCTGACTGGTTGCCGCTTTCGGCAAATCAAAAATGTGCGGATGGTTGCACGGGATCTGCAACGCTTTATAGCCCAGCGCCGCGGCCCATTCCGCCAGGCCTTCTAAGGTGTTAAACGGGGCTTCAGCCCCGATGAACTGCGACAAAAAAATGCCCGGTCCTTTAATGGTTTTCATTGCACCTCCTGAGTTACTCAACACGCTCTTTCTCGTCATATCTGAACGAGAAGAGGAAAATTAATGCGATAACCGCAGCGGAAATCGCCGGGATCCACCAGAACGTCACCCACGCCTGCGGCACGGTTTGCCCGGCGACCAGACGGTTATAAAGCGCACCGGAAATCTGCGACCCCAGCAACATACCGATGCCGTAGGTGAACATGACGATCATGCTCTGCGCCTGACCTTTCACTTTTTCCCCCGCCACACGGTCGGTGTAAATAAACCCGACCACAAAGAAGAAGTCGTAGCAGACGCCGTGCAGTAAAATCCCGATATAGAGCAGAAAACGCCCTTCCTCGCTGACGCCCAGCGCAAAGAAGGCATAACGGACAAACCAGGCGAGCATGCCAATCAGCAGCATGTATTTCACGCCCAGACGGCGGAACAGCAGCGGGATCACCAGCATGAAGAAGATTTCTGACATCTGGCCGAAGGACATTGCGGTACTGACATCCGCTATACCGGTATCCGCCAGATACGACGCGGTGTACGCGTAGTACGTCCCGAGCGGCACAGAGATCAACATGGCGCAGAGCGAGAACACAAAGAAATGACGGGTTTTCAGCAGTGCAAAGGCATCAGCACAAAACAGATCGCGCAGTGCAAACGGCAGGCCTTTGGCGGGGGCGGGGGTATGTGGCAACGTCAGGCTGTAAGCCGCCAGCACCACGGAGCACACCGCGGCGATCGAGAAGATACTGACGCTCGCCGAGACGCCGGTCACTCCGATAAAAATCCCTGCCACAATCCAGCCAATCGTGCCGAAAACGCGCACCACCGGGAAACTTTTATCGATGTTTTTCAGGCTGTGGAAAGAGATGTTGTTGGTCAGCGCCAGCGTCGGCATGTAGCAGAGCGTGTAACCGAACAACAACGTGATGAGCAACGTACCGTTTTCTGCGATCAGCGCCTGCGGCACAAACCACAAGATCACCGCGCCCGCCAGATGCATTACCGCCATCACTTTTTGTGAGGGGAAGAAACGGTCGACAAGCATCCCGAGCACAAACGGCGATAAAATTGACGCGATCGGCCCTGCCGAGAAAGCATCGCCGATCAGCAGTGACATGTTGTGATGCGCCATCACCAGCCCCAGCGTCACCGACCAGCTTCCCCAGATAAAGAACTGTAAAAACATCATCAGTGATAAACGAGGCACCAGAAAACGGTGCCGGATATGACTTTTTTCATGGCTTTCTAATGCTGACATCATTTTCGCCTCACAAAAAGTAATCGATTACAAAACGTGTTTTAGGAAAAGTAATCGATTACAAAATTATTATCCCGTGCTTCATCGCAAATTTGCGAGAAAGCTCACGATAAAAAATCCCGTCAGGAAAATCGGACTCCAGCCCATTGTTGCCAGCGGCGGGCTGTCCCATACTGAAACTCACGCTATGAGGTTTTACAGGTTTAATGAAAACTATAAATTAACGTTACGCATTGAATAAAAGGATGAATATGACTGACTCTAAAAAAGCATTGATCATCGGCGCTTCACGCGGTATCGGTTTAGGTGTGGTGGACGTTCTGGCAAAACGTGGCTGGCAGGTCACGGCGACAACGCGGGCTGCCGTTCCGGCCAAAAGTCCGTCTTCGGTTGAATGGGTCAAACTGGACATCAATAAATCCGAAGCGCGGGAAGCGGTTAAAGACGCACTTTCCGAAAGCCGTTTTGATCTGATTTTTGTGAATGCGGGCGTATTTGGCCCTGACCATCAGGACATTCATCAGGCATCCGATGAAGAAATTTTACAGCTGCTTCTCACTAATGCCATTTCCCCTGTCCGCACCGCGGCTGAATTCCTTCCGCTGCTCAACCACCGCACCGGCGTGCTGGCGCTGATGACTTCTGAGCTTTCCAGCCTCAATGAGAATGAAGTCGCCACCTATCCGCTGTATTCCGCCAGTAAAGCCGCGCTGAATATGCTGACGCGCGGGTTGCAGGAAGCGACGGAGAAACAGGAACTGACGCTGTTGTCCGTCCATCCGGGTTGGGTGAAAACGGATATGGGCGGCGAAGATGCCACGCTGACCGTAGAAGAAAGCGCCACCGGGATTGCCGATCAGTTCGACGCATTCCGCGGCAAAGGCGGCCATCACTTTGTGGAATATTCCGGCCGTAAACTGCGCTGGTAAATTCCCAGTTCCGCGCTTGCTGACGGCCTCACCCGAGGCCGTTTTTAATTCTAAAACACAACCGTAATCCCCTCCCCGCGAACTCCATTCCTTCTTCACAATATGACGGCAGACTCCGTTATATGAAGATTTGCTGAACCTTTTGTGATGTTTCTCTTTTATGGTAAAACTAGCCGGTCGGTTGGTTGTTAATAATTTGTACACACAATAATTGCCGGGCTAACTTATTCCAAAATAAGGCTCAGACGCGGCGTATAAACGTTTTTTTCAGGGATTTATCATGCCTCCTGCTTCCTCAGCGGATTCAGATTCACTGTTACAACATCGTTCATTTGTGGCGTTCTGGATAGCGCGCGCCGCGTCCAGCTTTGGTTTTCAGATGCTTTCCATTGTGGTGAGCTGGCAAATCTATTCCATCACCGGCCGGGCGTTTGATCTCGGGCTGATCGGGCTGGTGCAGTTTTTCCCCTCTGTCGCACTGGCGCTGGTCGCCGGGCACGTCGCCGACCAGTTTGATCGCCGCCGCGTCGTCTTGCTCGGGCAAATCGTCGAATGGCTGGCGATTGGCGCGCTGGCCTGGTTATCGATCACGCATCACGTTAATGAAGTGATTGTGCTCGGGCTGATTTTCATTATTTCGACCGCCAAAGCGATGGAAGCGCCGTCGTTGCAATCGATGCTTCCGGCCCTGGTTCCGCCGCATTTACTGGCACGCGCGATGGCGGCAAACAGCGTTTCCGGCCAGGCAGCGGCGATGGTTGGCCCGGCATTGGGCGGTTTTTTGTATGTCGCCGGGGCGGGCGTGGCTTATTCGGTCTGCGCCGTGCTGTATCTGCTGTCGATCCTGATGGTCAGTCGTTTACGCTATGAACAGGCACCTCCGCGCCGTGTTCCTGCCACGTTCAAAACCCTGTTTGCAGGCATCAGTTTTATCCGTAACCGGCCGGACGTTCTGGGCGTGATTTCGCTGGATTTGTTTGCCGTACTGCTGGGCGGCGCGACGGCCCTGTTGCCAATTTTCGCTCACGATATTCTGCACACCGGCCCGTGGGGTTTGGGCTTGCTGCGCGGCGCGCCTGCAGTCGGCGGGTTAATCGTCGGATTCTGGCTGAGCCATCGTGCACTGAAACGCAATGTCGGGATGACTATGTTTACGGCGGTGGCCGGTTTTGGCGTCGCGACGTTAGTTTTCGCCTTCTCAACGTCGTTGTGGCTTTCCATGCTCGCACTCTTTGCACTCGGCGGTTTCGACATGATTAGCATGGTCATTCGGGGCGCGCTGGTTCAGCTGGACACGCCGGACGATATGCGCGGCCGCGTCAGCGCCGTGAATTCCATTTTCATCAATACCTCCAATCAGCTTGGCGAGTTTGAGTCGGGTTTACTGGCTGCCTGGGTCGGTGCAGTGCCCGCTGCGGCGATTGGCGGCGTCGGTACGCTGATCGTGGTGGGATTATGGATGACCTGGTTCCCGGCCTTGCGTAAACGGCAGAAGCTGGAAAATGATACGGTGACACCGTAACGCTTTTCGGGGTTTCCGGGACTGGAACAATTTGGAAATCCCCAATATAATCCGTTCATTCATTCACCAACTGAATACATAAGGAGGATTGCCATGCTGACCCGTGAAGTTTTTTTAATTTCACTCGTCCTTAGCGATCGTCACTGCTCAGGCGTTACCGGTATCGTGCTGCGATAACCTGCTTGAGCGAAGCTAACTGACAATCTGAGAACTTCCCTCCGGCTTACCGGTTATCGTCGGCTTTATTGACGAGAGGCATTTTTTTGCCTGTAAAACTTGAGTAAGCACCATGACATTATTATCTGCACAATCCTTATCCTTCGATAATTCCTTCGGCCCTTTGCTGACGGAAATTTCTTTCGGCCTGAAAAAAGGCGACCGCATCGGGCTTATCGGTCATAACGGCTGCGGGAAAAGTACCCTCCTGAAAATCCTCAACGGCGAACTGGCGGCGACGTCCGGCCAGCTGACGCTGGCGACTCAGTGCATTATGGCGACGGTAGAACAACATCTTCCGGCCGCATTGCAAGATGCGACGCTGATTGATGCGGTGCAAAACCATTTACCCGGCAGCCTTCATCAGCCGGAAAGCTGGCAGGCCGAAGTGCTGCTCGCCACGCTGGGCTTTGGGGAAAAAACCTGGAGTCTGGCCGCAGGAACGCTCAGCGGCGGGCAACATACGCGGCTTATGCTGGCGCGTGCGCTGGTCCGGCAACCAGATTTACTGCTGCTCGATGAACCGAGTAACCATCTCGATCTGCCCACGTTGCTGTGGCTTGAACAGTTCCTGCAAAACTGGGGCGGCAGCTTTGTGCTGGTTTCCCACGACCTCAGCCTGCTGGACAGCGTAACCAACTGCACCTGGATCCTGCGCGACAAAACGCTGCAATTTATCCGTCTCCCCTGCACGCAGGCGCGTCAGGCGCTGGCCGAAAAAGATGCGGCGGACGCATTACGACGCAGAGCAGAGCAAAAGGAGATCGACCGTGTCACTAAAAGCGCCAAACGGCTGTCCGTCTGGGGCAGTATTTACGACAACGAAGGTCTGGCGCGCAAGGCCAAAAAAATGGAAAAACAGGTTGACCGGATGAGGGAAGAACAAACCGATGTCACCGCGGGCAATCAGTGGCAGTTGCGGCTGCGCGGAGAAGCCTTACCGGCGGATCGCGTACTGGCGCTTTCTGCCTTACAGATCCGGCCCGCCGCGGATGCGCCGGTCTTGTTTGAACTTGGCGAACTGCGGGTGAAAAGCGGCGACCGTATCGCGCTGGCAGGCCGCAACGGCTGCGGAAAATCATCGCTGCTGCACCATCTGTGGCAGGCTTACAGTCAGCCGGAAACCACCGCTGAGGGCGTGATGTTCCATCCCAAAGTGCGTACGGGCTATTACGATCAGAGCCTGCGGCAACTACAGGATGAGGATTCGCTGTCGGATGCGCTGGCACATTTTGCGCCGCTGACCGAAGAACAGCGGAAAATGGCGCTGATCGGTGCTGGTTTTCCGTATCTCCGCCATCAGCAAAAAGTCAGCACCCTGAGCGGCGGCGAGCGTTCGCGGTTGCTGTTTACCGGTCTGATGCTGGCGAATTACTCGCTGTTGCTGCTCGATGAGCCGACCAACCATCTGGACATGGAAGGTAAAGAGGAGCTGGCAGAAACGCTGAAAAACTTCAGCGGCGCGGTATTGCTGGTTTCTCATGACCGGACGCTGATTGCGCAAAGCTGCAACCGCTTCTGGCTTATTCATCAGCAACGGCTGGAGGAATGGCACAGTCTCGCGCCGGTCTGCGCGATCCTCGCCGATATTCCGGTGGCGAATACCCTGGCTGCGGAAAAACCACAGGTGGCTACATCTGCGGTTCCCGAAACCGAAGAGGAGCACTGGCTGGCGACGCTGCTGGAGCTGGAAAGTAAACTGGAAGAAGATCTGGCGCGAAAGCCCAGACATCAGAAACCGGAATTACAACGCCAGTGGCAACAGCAAATCGCCGAACTGAATGCCTTACTGGAACTGAGCTAACGTTTAAATATTTCCCCTTTAAGGCCGCAGAAATGCGGCCTTTTTTCGTGCAAGCCTGTCGTTTTTACCCGCGTCGGTTATGCTTAAAAAGCAGAAATATATTACCGGTTTGATTTAGCGACGCCGGAGAAGAAAGCGTTCTATTTAGGCAATAAGCAAAGCGTGATTTCCTCGCCCAACTATATTTGCAACAGCACGGGCGAGCGCCACGCCTTCGGCTTTCCTGAGGATATTCTTTGAGAAGTAAGCCCGGCGTAAGGAAGATCCGCATTCTTAACAAAAAGATCACACCCTCTTCGCCTCCTTGATAGACTGGCCTGAGACTAAAATAAGCTGCCGGAGAAAACATGTTTAACGTATTACGTGCTGAACCCAAAACGACTTTCGAATACGGCCCTTTCCGGATCCGGCGTATGCGTCCGGGGCAGATCCTGCCTGAGCGCGGTGACGATGCTTTCGGCCCGCTGAGTGTTATTGACCACGCGAATCTCGAACAGGGGACGCTGGTGAAAATGCATGAGCACAATAACGACGAAATCCTCAGTTATATGTGGCGCGGTTCGATGGTTCACGAAGATTCTGCCGGCAACCGCGTTCCACTTTCACCGAAAAAACTGATGATGATGAATGCCGGGGAAAGTTTCTGGCATGAAGAATCCACGCCTCTGGTTTCGGCTGAGATGCTGCAAATTTTTATCCGCCCGCGCAAAGCGAATCTTGAAGCCCGCGTGCAGTTTATGGAACGTCGGGACGGCCCGAAACAAAACGCATGGACGCTGATTGGCGCACCGGAAGGCATTGAGTCTCCGCTGGAAATCCGCCAGGCCATTTACGTTTACGATATCCGTCTGGACACTGACACGACGATTGAAATCCCCACGCATCCGGGATTTGCGCAGTGGCTATACGTGATGGACGGCGAAATTACGATTGGCGGTCACACGCTGGGTAAAGGTGACGCAATCAGCGACGAAACCAGCGCACTGACGCCTGCAACGGCCACAAAAGAGACAACGCTGGTGTGTTTTCTGGTGTATCTGGATGCGGAATACGTTCTGGAAGGCACTATCAGCGGTAAGTTCGGTAATGTGAAATAAGGCGACAGGCCAGTGTTACGAATAATCCGAGATATTACAGTGCCCTGAATGAAAAAGCCCCAGCAAGTTATTGCCGGGGCTTTTAAGGTACTATCAAATTAGTATTTAACATTCATCAACTTAATTACAGATACTTACTTCTACAGATGTACATCGTTTCACAGGATATATTTTTGAAACTGGTTAACGCTATCCTCCTATAATATTATGGAATAACATCGCTATCCTGTTCATTTCACTCAGCCTGGTTTTTCATGTCAGGATAAATGAGTACATCACCCTCGCGATATAGACTCTTTGATGCGTGGCCTTACTCTCTTCGCGATATTCTCGATTTCAGACTTACGTACCCAAATCGCGAACATTACTCTTAATTACAAGGCGTTACATCATCGCGTTTTCGTCCACATAATGCGATTGCACAGATTTACCGCGTGGCCTTAAAGCATCATCTCACAGACATTCAAATATCGCCTGATATTGAATCACCCAAACAAAAATACTTCGTGGCCTTTATCGCATCTCATTACTGACAAGTTTATCAACTTGTTAAATGCACCGGGAAATAAAATCTTCACTTCATTTCTCTGCGGGGCTGACTTCTAATTTACTCGTTATGAGCAGTGTGTCAACACTGTATTTAAGCACAGGTTTTTACTCCCTTTTTTGATAAGTAATAATAATGAAAAATGTGATCTGCACCAGATATAGGGGTTAGCGTTTTAACCTAAAAAATCAACATTTTCATATTTTAGAAACATCTCAATTCACGCCCTGCCCGGCATCTTCGCCAATGCGCTGTTTTGTACCAGCAAACTAGTTCAACAGTGTACATCCGGCACAAGATGCACTATATTGCGGCGCGTAAGGCTAACAAGGCAGGATAAAACTGCGATTTTTGGTCAATTCCCCTATCAATTCTTTTACAGCAATTCTTGAACGAATCGTGATAAAAGCCACGCGAGGAACCGCACTATGGCGACGCTTTCCGTGACCACCCCACAACGCTCGGTGCTGGGTGGCGCAATGATTATCGGAGGAACCATTATTGGTGCCGGGATGTTTTCCCTGCCGGTGGTGATGTCCGGTGCCTGGTTTTTCTGGTCTGTCGCGGCACTGATTTTTACCTGGTTCTGCATGCTGCATTCCGGCCTGATGATCCTCGAAGCCAACCTGAATTATCCGGTAGGATCGAGTTTCAACACGGTGACCGGCGATCTGCTGGGCAAAAACTGGAACCGGCTTAACGGCCTAACCATCGCCTTCGTGCTGTATATTCTGACGTATGCCTATATCTCAGCCAGCGGTTCCGTGCTCCAGCATACGATGCGCGAAATGTCGGTGAACTTCTCCCCGCGTCTCGGCGGGCTGATAACGGCGCTTGCCGTGGCGTTTATTGTCTGGCTGAGTACCCGCGCAGTAAGCCGCATGACGGCAATTGTGCTGGGCGCTAAAATCATCGCGTTCTTCCTGACGTTCGGCAGCCTGCTGTGGCACATCAGGCCGGTGAATTTACTCAACAGCGTCGAAATTAATCCAAGTTATATGCCTTACGTGCTGGCGACGCTGCCATTCTGCCTCGCATCATTTGGTTATCACGGCAATGTGCCGAGCCTGATGAAGTATTACGGCAAAAATCCCCAGATCATAAAAAAATGCCTGCTGCTGGGCACGCTGATGGCGCTCGGGCTTTACATCATCTGGATGCTGGGGACGATGGGGAACATACCGCGCCCGGAGTTCATTGGCATTGCGGCCCGTGGCGGCAACATCGACGTGCTGGTACAGTCACTGAGTCAGATCCTCAACAGCGAAGGATTAGATCTCCTGCTGACGGTCTTCTCCAACTTTGCCGTCGCCTGTTCATTCCTCGGCGTGACGCTCGGCCTGTTCGACTATCTGGCGGATCTGTTCGGGTTTGATGACAGCCGAACCGGACGCTTTAAAACCGCACTCGTGACGTTCATCCCGCCCATCGTTGGCGGCGTGATTTATCCGGATGGCTTTATCTATGCGATCGGTTTTGCAGGTCTGGCGGCGACCGTCTGGGCAGTCATCGTTCCGGCACTGATGGCTCGCGCATCGCGTCAGCGCTTTGGAAGCCCGCTGTATCGCGTGTGGGGCGGAAATAAAATGATTATGCTGGTATTACTGTTTGGTGTGCTCAATGCGGTCGTACATATTCTTTCCAGCGTAAATCTGTTACCTGTTTATCACTGAAAGCGCATAAATATCGGCATCTGGCCATGTCTAAGCGGCATGGCTTTTTTTTGTTTTACATCACAAACTCCCCTCATAAATAAATTCCCCCTACAGACGGTGATTTATTTGCCGATTGTATATTGTAATAATCAATTCAGATGCCAAATATAACCCTTCGACCGTATTCAAAATCAGGAAAAAAAATGCTGGAAATTTTCGATGTGAGTTACAACGACCTGACAGGCAAACGTTCGGATGATCTCTACAAACTGAGGAAAAAAACGTTTAAAGACCGCCTTGACTGGGCCGTTCAGTGCAGCAATGACATGGAATTTGATGAATTTGATAATGCCGATACGCGCTACATGCTGGGTATTTACGACAACCAGCTGGTGTGCAGCGTGCGCTTCGTTGATTTACGTCTGCCGAATATGATCACCCATACTTTTAACCGGCTATTTGATGACGTGAAATTACCCGAGGGTGATTATATCGAATCGAGCCGATTTTTCGTGGATAAGAACCGCGCAAAAGAATTACTCGGCAGCCGTTTCCCGATCAGCCATGTTCTGTTTCTTTCGATGATTAATTATGCGCGCCATCACGGACACACCGGAATATACACCATTGTCAGCCGGGCGATGCTGACGATTGCGAAACGTTCCGGCTGGGAAATTGAAGTGATCAAAGAAGGTTTTGTCAGCGAAAATGAGCCTATTTACCTGCTCCGTTTGCCGATTGACTTGCATAACCAGGGCATCCTTGCCCGACGTATCAGCGATCAGTCCGAAGCCTCGCTGGAAGCGTTATGTGAATGGCCTATGTCTTTGCCTGTGACACCAGTACAGGTTTGATGAGTTCCAGTTCAACGCCAAGCCGGATTGCCTGCTTGGCGTTAATAACCCCCAGCTTTTTCACCACGTTAGCCATGTGATATTTCACGGTTCGCGTCGTGATGTTGATGATCTGCGAAATCTCGTCGTAGGTTTTCCCCATGCTCGCCCAGTGCAGCACTTCGTTTTCTCTCGGTGAGAAAATCGGTTTCCCGCCCGACACCAGCGATGGCGAAATCTGCGATGAACGCGCCGCGCTCTGGTTAAGCATCAGCATCTTCTCGTGGGTTTTGATCAGCAGGCATTGCAGCTTGTCCATATCCTGAGCGACCCTATTTTCCGGCCCTTTATCCGCGCCCGCTTCCATAATCAGTGACAGCATGCCCAGATTATTCATGTGGTCATGAAGCACGAAAGTGAAACCGTTCGCGATATTATATTTCTTCGACAACGAGAAAATTTTGGATGATTTTAAATCAGAAAGCACGGTAAGATTTTCATCCCACGCGAACGGCGAAACACGTTTAAGCGCGGTCAGAACCACCGGGTCGATATGCTGGTAATTATGCGATTTATAGATATCGGCCCATTCATCCGGATAGCTGGTGACGACAAAGATGTCGACCGGATTTCTTTTATTGATCACCAGATAGGTGTATTTCAGATTGCCGTAAGGAAGTAATTTCCTTTCGAGATAATCACGTAACGTATCGATAATTTTTTCATCATTTCTAACACGCGAATGCATTCCTCTTCCCCCCTGGCTGACGCGGCTTCCCTTTTGATTTTCGTGGTCTTTCTGTCACAAAGTACAGTGCACGATTACACCTTAGTACAACTATCGGGTTGCGTCTCCCCCCGTATAATCACCGCATAATAATTAATTAGCAAAAAAAAACCTGACCGGTAGAGTCAGGTAGCAACATTAGCCAACACCAGGGAAATTTTTAAAAGAAGTTATACCTAAAATGCTACAGAAGCGAACGCGTTTCAACAGTTCTCGCTTCCGTAGCATTTATTATTTTCGCGCCTCAAACTATTTTGACTCATTATTCGCCAGCCCCACGCCTTAATCCCCTCTGATATTACGCCTTCATTCCTAACCGCTTCGCCAGCCGGTGAAGATTTCCGCCGTCCATTTCCAGCGCTCTCGCCGTTGCAGACCAGTTCATCTGATGTGCCTGCAAGATTTTGGTAATTTGTTGCCGCTGAAAATCCTGCGTGACCTGTTGCAGATTGAATGAAGTTACCTCCGGGACTTCGGTTTCGGGCGCTGCCATGACTTCCGGATTTCCGGCCTCAGAAAAGTTAAACAGCGCACGATGTAGCGTGACATCGCCCTGAATTTGCGACGCCCGCGCCAGCACTGCCGCACGTTCAATTGCGTGTTTCATCTCACGTACATTGCCGGGCCAGCCATAGCTGACCAGCATCGAAAGCGTGTCAGCAGGCAGCCTGAGCTGCGAAATCCCCAGCTTGTTTTTGATGTGTTCGACAAAAAAACCGGCCAGCAGAACGATGTCACCCTTTCGTTCGCGCAGCGGCGGCACGAAAAGCGGAAACACGCTCAGGCGATGGAACAGATCGACGCGGAAAGTCCCGTCCACCACCGCTTTTTTCAGGTCGCAGTTCGTCGCGGCCAGGATCCTGACATTCACGCGTTTGGTGCTGTCATCGCCGACCCGTTGCAGGTCACCGTACTGAATCACGCGCAGTAACTTGGCCTGAAGCACCAGCGATAACTCGCCGATTTCATCGAGAAACAGCGTGCCGTTATCCGCCATCTCAAATTTGCCCGTGCGGTTATGGATGGCGCCGGTAAACGCCCCTTTCACATGACCGAACAGTTCACTTTCCGCCACACTTTCCGGCAGCGCCGCGCAGTTGAGATACACCAGCGGTTTTCCCGCTCGCGGTGAAAGATGATGCACGGCATTGGCCACCAGCTCTTTACCCACGCCGGTTTCACCGGTGATCAGCACGTTGAGATCCGAACCGGCCACCACGCTGATTTCATGCCGTAATTGCTGCATGGCGTCGGAAAGCCCGATCATTTCCTCCTCCGGACGGCGGACGTTTTGTTTGCGCGCATTCGGCGCGGCCATCGCCGGTAACGCCTGCTTTTCAAGGGCATCCACCAGCAGCGCATTATTGAGGGCGGAAGACGCCAGCGCGCCGATGAGCCACAACTCCTCATCGCTGAACGCATCAAATTGTTGCGGATTCAGGCTGTCAAACGTCAGCGCGCCAATCAGCGCCTGATCGGCAAACAACGGTAAACCGATGCAGGCGTGAACTTTCAGATCGTCATGACCGGGGATGAGCCCGTCGTACGGATCAGGCAGATGGCTGTCCGCCGGAAAACGCACCACATTCCCCGCGCGGGCAATGGCCTCGAGACGCGGATGTGAGGCCAGCGCGAAACGCCGTCCGAGCACATCCGGCGATAAACCATCGATCGCCAGCGGCCTGAACTGCTGTTCTTCATAACGCAACAGCGCTGACGCATCACATTTGAGGAGTTGGCGCACGCTGGCAATCAGATGCTGAAAGCGATCCTCACCGGACAAACCGTTTTGTAACTCAATGGCAATGCCCGCCAGGGACTGAATGGATAAGCTCATAATGTCATTCCGACACAGTTAAAGTCATTTTGACAATAATAGCGTATTGTCAAAATGACTCATAAGATTATTTAAATATTTAAAATCAATATGATAAACACTGGCACGGTCATTGCTCTCTGAAGAAGACCATCCATTACTTTTTCAGGAAACTATCATGGCTATTCAGGTTAAAAATAACATCAGTTGGGTTGGGCAACGTGACTGGGAAGTTCGCGATTTTCACGGCACCGAATATAAAACTCATCAGGGCAGCAGCTATAACAGTTATCTGATCCGTGAAGGCAAAAACGTCCTGATTGACACCGTCGATCATAAATTCAGCCGTGACTTTGTTGCCAATCTCGAGAAAGAAATCGACCTTGCGGCGATCGATTACATCATTATCAACCATGCCGAAGAGGACCACGCCGGTGCGCTAACCGAACTGATGTCCCGCATTCCCGACACGCCGATTTACTGCACCACCAACGCGATTGATTCCATCAACGGCCATCATCATCACCCTGAATGGAATTTCCACACTGTGAAAACCGGCGACTCGCTGGATATCGGTAACGGCAAAACGCTGATTTTTGTTGAGACGCCAATGCTGCACTGGCCGGACAGCATGATGACGTATATGACGGAAGACGCCGTTTTGTTCAGCAATGATGCCTTTGGCCAGCACTATTGCGACGAGCATTTGTTTAACGATGAGGTCGATCAGACAGAGCTCTACGAGCAGTGCGCCCGTTATTACGCCAATATTCTGACGCCGTTCAGCCGTCTGGTGACGCCAAAAATTAACGAGATCCTCGGCTTTAATTTGCCGGTAGACATGATTGCCACCTCGCACGGCGTGGTATGGCGCGACAATCCGACGCAAATTGTGGCGAAATACCTTGAATGGGCGGCGGATTATCAGGAAGACCGCATCACTATTTTCTACGACACCATGTCCTCAAACACCCGCATGATGGCCGACGCCATTGCACAGGGCATTCACGACACAGACCCGACCGTTGCGGTGAAAATCTACAATATTTCCCGCCACGATAAGAACGAGATCCTGACGCAAATCTTCCGCTCCAAAGGCGTGCTGGTCGGTTCATCCACCATGAATAACGTGATGATGCCGAAAGTGGCAGGCATGCTGGAAGAGCTGGCCGGTCTGCGTTTTCGCAATAAAAAGGCCTCCGCGTTTGGCAGCTTTGGCTGGACCGGCGGCGCGGTTGACCGCATTCAGACCCGGCTGATGGATGCCGGTTTTGATATCGCGTTGTCACTGAAAGCTAAATGGCGCCCGGACGGCAAAGCGCTGGAAGAATGCCGTGAACATGGCCGCAAAATCGCCCGCGAATGGGCTTTGCATCCGCTCAAAGAAACCAGCGCGCCGGTGCAGCCCGTTGAATCTGCCTGCGGATGCAATGCTGAGTCGAAAGCCGACGCCGGTGTTTCAATGATTTGTACCGTGTGCCAGTGGGTTTATGACCCGGAGCTGGGTGAGCCGTTGCAGGATGTCGCGCCGGGAACCGCGTGGTCTGACGTACCGGAATCCTTCCTTTGCCCGGGCTGTGCGCTGGGTAAATCCGTCTTTGATCCGCTGTGAAAGGAGGCCAGATGGAACACAACATTGTGATTATTGGCGCCGGATTTGCCGCGCGCCAGCTGATAAAAAACATCCGCCGAGCCGATAAACAGGTACCGGTCACGCTGATCGCCGCAGACAGCGCAGACGATTACAACAAACCGGATCTGAGCCATGTTTTCACGCAAAAACAAGGCGCGGATGACCTGACGCGCCAGAGTGCGGCGCAGTTTGCCGCGGAAAATAATCTCACGGTGGTTTCAAACACGCGGGTCACGGCTATCGATCGCAGGAATAGACGCGTGGTGTGCGGCGACCGGTTTTTTGATTATGAGAAACTGGTGCTGGCGACCGGCGCGCAGGCGATATTGCCTGCGTTGCCGGGCAGCGAATGGATTTTCACGTTTAACAGCCAGAATGAGTACCGGCAGAATCAGGACGCGTTGCAGTCGGCGAAACAGATTGTGGTACTGGGCGGCGGCCTGATTGGCAGTGAACTGGCGATGGATTTACACCGCGCCGGAAAACAGGTGACGGTGGTTGATCGTTCCCACAGCCTGCTGGCTTCGGTGATGCCTGCGGAAATCAGCAGCCGGTTACAGCATAAATTCAGCCAGATGGGCATTCAGCTGGCGTTAAATAACGAACTGGAATCGGTGGCTAAAACGGCTGATGGCCTGAATGTTTCGCTGAAAAATGGCCTGATAATACGTGCTGACGCCGTGATCGCCGCCATCGGCCTGAAACCGGAAACCGCCCTCGCCGCAGACGCCGGTTTGCACACGCAGCGCGGCATCGTGGTCAACGGTCAGTTACAAACGTCGGATCCGGCCATTTACGCGCTTGGCGACTGCGCAGAAATTGAAGGGCGAATTCTGCCTTTCCTGCAACCGGCGCAGATGGGCGCAATGACGCTGGCGAAAAACCTGATGGGCGGCGCAGAAACGCTGAATCTTCCCGCCATGCTGGTGAAGGTCAAAACGCCGGATTTACCCCTGTTCTTTGCCGGTGAAACCACACGCACCGACCTGAGCTGGGACATCACGTTCAACGGTCAGGGCATGATGGCGAAAGGCCGGGACGACCAGAATCAGCTGCGGGCGTTTATCGCCAGCGAGGAACACACCAAACAGGCTTTCCTGCTGTTGCGTGAACTGAGCGTGTAAACCCGATCACGCACGATGCTGATAAAACGCCAGCACGTGACGCGGTTCGAAAGAAAAAATGACATATTCCCTGCCGTTCAGCGAGAATTCGCCCGCTTCTGTCATCGGGTAATGCCGGTGAATGAGCAGGGATTTATGATTTTCTTTATCAACAAAAGCCACACCCAGCGCAAAGTCCTCTTTCAGCGCATCGCAAATATGTATAAGGAGTTTCGTCAGTAATCCTGTACCACGATATGCCTTTCTGACACTGACAGGCCCATAGAGAAAAATCTGTTCCGCCGTCGCCACACCGGAGGCAAGTATCGCGTTATACGCTGCCTGCGCAGGGCCGTGTTTCGCCAGACTGCCGCGCGTGGTCATCGCCACACCGGTAATCACCGGCTGTCCTTCATGTTCATCACGGCTGACAAACACGCCACTGCCTGACTGGAATTTTGCCAGCAATTCAGCGTCCATCGTTCCTTGCGTAAATCCTTCTTCTCCGCGCTGCTGCGCCGTCAGATTATCGCCTCTGGAGCCGCTTAAAATACTGAGGATCTCAGCAATGTCATGATGATCGGATTTCGTAATTTGCATGCGTCTCATCTTCCTGTTGATGACTTTCTTCAGGTGTGATTATGGCAAAGGTTTGGAGGATTGGCGCGCAGAGGGAAAACGGGGCGAAGAATATGCCCCGTCAGAAATATCAGCCCAGATCGGTATTGGCGTTCAGGGCTTCGCCGGTGGCATAGAACTGGCCGCCTGCGATGTAATGCAAGCTGCGCAGGGACGGATCGGCGCCTTCGAAATGCCAGTGACCGTTGCTGAATACACGGGTATCCGCCCAGGCACCGGCAATTTCACCGATAAACAGATCATGCGCCTGCTGGTTGTGCGGCTCAGGGATCAGCTTACACGCCAGCCACGCAGAGCAACCGGCGACAAACGGCAGGTCGCCGTGCCCTTCCATACGAAACAGCTCTGCGCCGCAATGCTGTAATTTACCCGGATCGTTACGCAGCGTTCTGGTGCCCAGATCGTACGTCATCTGCAATTGCGCCACCGTTGGCACCTGAATCACGAAATAACCACTTTGCTCAATCAGCTCGCGGGTACGGGCGATTTTATCGATCACCACCGTCAGTTTTGCTGGTTTAAAATCCAGCCCGCACACCCAGGACGCTGACATCACGTTGTCCACGCCCGCGTGATGGGCGGATACCAGCGCGGTGGCTCCGTGGTTGATCAGGCGGTAGGCTTTTTCCAGTTCGACGGGCGCAAATTGTGGGGTCATCAGAATCTCTCAGCAAATAATGTCAGAAAACAGCATGGCAAATCAGCCCGGCCAGCACTACGCAATCGGTGCGGACTGTCGCGGTTTTAGGGATTTTCGCAGTAAATTAGCCGTGAGCGCCAGCAGGAAAAACAGCGCCTGAATCAGCACAATTGTCGGCCCCGTCGCGGCATCAATATAAAAGCTGATAAACGTGCCTGACACTGCAGCGGAAAGTGACACCGTCACTGCAATCATTACCATTTTCGGCAATGTTTTACACAGCAGAAATGCGGTAATACCCGGTGTGATCAGCATCGCCACCACCAGCACCACGCCGACCGCCTGAAGCGCCGCGACAATGGTCATCGCCAGCATGCACAGCAACGCGTAGTGGTAAAAACGAACCGGTAACCCGATGACTTTGGCCTGAACCGGGTCAAAGCAAAACAGCACCAAATCCTTAAATCTGAACAGGATAGCCAGCGTCACCACTGCCGCGATAATCAGCGTTTGCAGCATTTCGCTGTCCGTTACGCCGAGTACGTTGCCAAACAAAATATGGCTGAGATGCTGCCCGGTGTTCACCCGCGAGAAAAGCACCAGCCCGGCGGCGAACATTCCGGAAAACACAATGCCCATCACTGAATCTTCTTTTACCCGGCAATGCTCTTTAATAAAACCGGTGGCGACGGCGCAGAAAAGCCCGGAACCAAACGCCCCGATGGCCAGCGGAATACCCGCCAGATAGGCCAGCACCACGCCCGGTAAAACGGCGTGAGAAATGGCGTCGCCCATCAGCGACCAGCCTTTCAGCACCAGAAAACAGGAAAAAATCGCACAGACGATACTGGTCGCCGCCGCGGTCAGCAGCGCGCGCTGCATAAATTCGAAGCCCATCGGCTCAAGCAAAACATCCAGCCAGCTCATCATGCGCGGCTCCTGCGGAGCCGGAAGTGATTAACCAGCCAGCCGTGTTTCGGCGCAAACAGAAACGCCAGCAGGAAGACGACGGTTTGCAGGCAGACAATAACGCCACCGGTCGCGCCATCCAGGTAATAACTCAGCCACGCGCCCGCCGCACTGGTGACCGCGCCAATAATCACCGAAATAATCAGCAAATGTGAGAAGCGGTCAGAGAGCAGATACGCCGTCGCGCCGGGGGTAATCACCATCGCGATCACCAGAATCGCGCCGACGGTTTGCAATGCGGCCACGCTGCACGCGCTGAAAATGGTGAAGAAAATGATTTTCAGCTTCAGCGGAGAAAGCCCGACCGACACGGCGTGCGCTTCATCGAAGAAGACCGCCAGCAGATCCCGCCAGATAACGCACAGCACCACCAGCGAAATGCCAACGATGATCTGCACCTGCAAAATATCCGCGTCATCGATGCCTAAAATATTGCCGAACAGGATCGACTGGACGTTGACCGACGTCGGGTTAAGCGACACCAGCAGCAGGCCGAGTGCGAAGAACGTGGAAAAGACGAAACCAATAATCGCGTCTTCTCGCAGTTTGGTGAAATGGCGCAGCAGCGTCATGGAAAGCGCGGCCAGAATGCCGGTGCCGAAAGCACCGACGGCATAAGGGAATCCAAGCGCATACGCGCCCGCCACGCCCGGAACGACCGAATGGGATAAGGCATCCCCCATCAGCGACCAGCCTTTGAGCATCAGATACGCCGACAAAAATGCGCACACCGCGCCCACGCCCGCGCTGACCCAGATGGCTTTGACCATGTAATTATACTGAAACGGCTCAAGCAGCAGTTCGGTCATACCACCCGCCTTACCGCTGTCTCCGGCAGGCTCTCTTTCTGCACTAAATAGCCGATATTGCGCAGTGCGCCGCCAAAGGTGTTTTCCAGATTCTGATGCGTAAACGTGGCTTCCAGCTCACCGGCGGCCATCACCGTCCGGTTGATAAGCACCACGCGATCGCAGAAATCCGGCACGCTGGCGATATTGTGCGTGGACACCAGAATCAGATGCCCTTCCTCACGCAACTGGCGCAGAAGTTCGATAATGGCATTTTCCGTTTTGATATCCACGCCGGTAAAAGGCTCATCAAGCAGCAGAACGCGCCCCTGCTGAGCCAGCGCGCGCGCGAGAAAAACACGTTTTTTCTGGCCGCCGGACAGCTCACCAATCTGACGATGCGCCAGATCGGTCAGCCCGACACGCGCCAGCGCCGACGCGACCTGATCTTTATCTTCCTGCGAGGGAATACGCAGAAACGACATTTTGCCGTAACGCCCCATCATCACCACGTCACGCACCAGTACCGGAAAATTCCAGTCCACTTCTTCGGACTGCGGCACGTAAGCGATCAGATTCTGCTTCAGCGCTTTAGCGACGTTCAGGCCATCCAGCGTCACGCTGCCGTGCGTCGGCCGGATAATGCCCATAATGGTTTTGAATAACGTGGATTTGCCGCTGCCGTTAACGCCCAGCAGCGCGCAAATCGAGCCGCCGTGCAGCGTAAAACTCGCGTCTTCAATGGCGGTGTGACCGTTGCTGTAGGTCACGGTGACATCATCAACCCTGAGGTGAAGCCGCGAGTCATTCATTGCCCGAACCCTTGCGCAATCGTGCCGACCGTCACTTTCAGCAAATCAATATACGTGGGCACCGGGCCGTCCGCGGCGGACAGCGAATCGACATACAACACGCCGCCATATTTCGCGCCGGTTTCCTTGCTGACCTGTTTCGCCGGTTTATCCGAAATCGTACTTTCGCTGAAAACTACCGGGATATTTTGCTGACGCACCAAATCAATCAACTTTTTCACCTGCTGCGGCGTGCCCTGCTCTTCGGCGTTGATCGGCCACAGATACGCTTCTTTAAGATCGTAATCTTTCGCCAGATAACTGAATGCGCCCTCGCTGGTCACCAGCCAGCGCTGACCGGCCGGGATTTTCGCCAGACGTTCGCGCAGCGGCGCATCAAGCTGCATGATTTTCTGCGAATAATCTTTGGCATTGCGGTCGTAGGTCGCGGCGTTTTCCGGATCATATTTCACCAGCGCGGCGCGGATATTCTCGACGTAGACCAGTGCGTTTTTCGCGGACATCCAGGCGTGCGGATTCGGGTTACCGAGATACGGCCCTTCCTGAATTGGCATTGGCGTAATGCCGTCCGTGACCGTCGCCGATGGCACATCTTTGATATTGGCAAAAAAGCGCCCGAACCAGCGTTCGAGGTTAAAACCGTTCCACAGAATCAGATCCGCAGACTGCGTTTTGACGATATCGCGCGGCGTCGGCTGATAATCGTGGATCTCCGCGCCCGGCTTGGTGATCGACTCTACGGTCGCCGCATCTCCGGCGACGTTCTGCGCGATGTCCTGGATCACCGTGAAGGTCGTCACCACTTTGAACTTTTTTTTGTCTTTCTCTGCCGCCGTCGCATTTCCGGTGATCAGCGCAACAATCATACCGATCAGCATCAGACGCAAACGAAACGGTGAATAACTGAATAATTTTAAGAGGCTCTGTCCATTTCCCATCAACGTTCTCCTGTGAAACACCACAACAACCGGCGGTTTATTATTCAGGTATAGCACAGGCTATACTCCATAGCCAAGGCAAAGTTTTCAGAAATTGGTAGATGTGTGCACTTGGTTTACAATGCACGGATTGCTGCGGTGAGCGCGGCTGCGGTGGAAAACCGTTGAGCAAGAAAGAGGCAGGCGTAGTGAAAGATAAAAAAATAAATCCATTACTGGATGTGGAAGAACACGCTCAGGGTTTTTTACAGGTGCGCGAGGCGCATCGCCGCGAATTAATGGACGATTACGTTGAGCTGATTTCAGACTTAATTCATGAATTTGGTGAAGCAAGACAGGTCGATCTGGCCGCACGTCTGGGCGTTTCGCAGCCGACGGTGGCGAAAACGCTGAAACGTCTGGCTAACGCCGGGCTGGTTCATCAGCTGCCGTATCGCGGCACTTTCCTCACGCCGGAAGGTGAGAAACTGGCGGCGGAAAACCGCGAACGTCATAACGTCGTTGAAGCCTTTTTCATCGCGTTGGGCATCAGCGCAGAAACGGCGCGCCTTGATGCGGAAGGTGTGGAACATCATGTCAGCGACGAAACGCTGGCCGCTTTCCGGCGCTTTACCGCAAGCCAGGAAATCAGCGCGAAAAAGTGACTTTTTGGCCCGTCTGCGCAGGGCAGCGGGCAGTTCGTCAACAAACGTATCTCCCTGAATTTTTTATACACAATTACACCCAAACTCTTGTCACATTCCCCCAGTTCTCCTGCCAACCTTTTACACCCCTGAAGCGTATCTTTAGCCTCAGGAGTGGTGTCATTTTTTCCGCTCCGTGCATCCGGTCAATGTGCTTCGAGGTGGTTATGAAAAGGCTGTTGTTGTTGATGCTTACCGCTGGCGCGCTGATGTCAGCCAGCTCTGCGTCTTTCGCCTATGGGTATTACGGTCATGGCTATTACGGCCGCGGCTGGTATGGCGGACCGCGTGTTGTTGTCGGTATTCCCTGGGGCCCGCCGCCGCCGGTGTATTACGGGCCACCGCCGGTTGTCTATGTTGCGCCTGCGCAACCGCAGACTTACGTCGAGAAAACACCAAATTATGCTTACTACTGCCAGAATCCGGCGGGATATTACCCGCAAGTTCCACGCTGTGCGCGCGGCTGGATGAAGGTCGTTGTGGGTGATTCCGCTCCACGTTAACAGGCGATAATGTCATGAACAGGTTTACTCCGCTGGCGGTTATCACCCTGGCCGCAGCGCTTTCCGGCTGCGTATCTCCCCCGACCCGCCCGGACGTAATGGTTTTACCGGGTACGGGAAAGGATTATCAGCAGTTTCAGAGGGATGAAATGTCCTGCCGGAATGCGGCCTACGCCAGCGTGAACGGCGGTGCACAAACGGCCAATAATACTGCGGTGAATACTGCGGCGGCAGGCACCGCGGTCGGTGCCGCAGCCGGTGCTTTGCTGGGCGCGGCGTCACATCAGGCGGGTGCTGGCGCGCTGATTGGCGCAGGCAGCGGGCTGCTAATCGGCAGCGCGATGGGCAATAACAGTGCCGGTGCCAGCAGCGGCGATTTGCAGGATCAGTACGATACGGTTTACACCCAGTGCATGTACGCCAAAGGCAACAAAGTGCCGGTGGACGCCAGCTACAGCGACCGTCAGGACTCTGCGCCGCAAAGCCCGGTACCGCCGGATTACTATCCGTCTCAGCCGGGCGACAACGGCGTTCCGCCTGATTACGTTCAGTAAACACTAAGCAATAACACAGGCAATAAAAAAAGGCTGCCGTAATCTGCGGCAGCCTTTTCGTTTTAACCGGATTTAGCGCCGGTTTGCGTCAGTCATGCGAACGGCGGACGCGCATTGAATACATCGTCAATCACCTCAAGTACCCCCTCGTTTTCATGGGAAGGCGCGCGATATTTCGCTGCGGCTTTTGCCGGGGCGGACGCATTCTCCATCGCAAAACCGTAGCCTGCGTAACTCAACATTTCCAGGTCATTACCGCTGTCACCGAACGCCAGCACTTCATCATCACGGATACCGTAAATCTGCTGGATTTTGCGCAGCCCGCTGGCTTTATGATTCCCGGCGATAATCAGGTCAACGGATCCATGTCCGCTGGTCACCGGCGCGACAATCCCGCCGAGCTGTTCTGTGATTTCCCCCATCAGCGGGTAAACGTCGTCTTCCACGTAGCTCAGCGCGAATTTGAAAATCGTATCGCTGATTTCTGCATAACTTTGCACTTTGGTCAGACGATGATAGTAGCGACGCATCCGGCTGATAAATGCTTCGGGCGTGCCTTCCAGCACATACGCGCCCAGCCTGCCGCAGACAATCGTGTTGATCCCCGGCGTGCGGCTGATCCAGTCCAGCACCAGCGTGACCTGTTCAGGTTCAAGCTTGCCGCAGTAGATTTCCTGCTTTTTATCGACGACGTAACCGCCGCCTTCCGCCACGTAAGCGATCTCTTCATCGATGTCATCAAAGAAGGATTTCAGCTGGTAATACTGGTTACCGCTCGCGACGACAAACTTGATACCGCGCTCCAGCATTTGCGCATACTGCCCGCGAAAACGGGCTTTGTTATATTCACCATTCTGATCCAGGAAAGTGCCATCCATGTCGACGGCAATAAGTTTTACGGCCATTACAGCTCCTTACAGGGTCGGATTTGAAACAATCATCATAAACAAAAAAAGGCTGGCGGGGTTCTGCACACCAGCTGGCAAGATGCCACTCAGTTATAAACTTTTATTAATCAGCCTGATATTTTAATTTGTACGCGCCGAACGTCACGATCAGGAATGCGGCAGCGACGGCGGAAAACGCCACGTACAAACTCGACAGGTGCGCGACAAAACCAATCAGCGCCGGACCACCCAAAATTCCGAGATACCCGAGCGTTGCGACAAACGCCACTGACATGTTCACCGGCATCACTTTTTCCTGACCGGCCAGCGTGATAAGCACCGGCGCAATGTTTGCCGCACCAATCCCGACCAGCGCAAAACCGCAAACCGGCAGGAACCAGCCCGGCAGCAGGATCACCATCAGATAACCGGCAATCCCGAGAATTCCGCCCATCACCAGAACGCGTTTACGGCCCAGCGCGCTGACAATCGCGTCGCCGGTCAGGCGCATCACGGACATCGCAATGGCAAACACCGCAAATCCCCATCCCGCATGTTCAAGCGCCAGCCCGCGCTCGCGGGTCAGGAAAACGCCGCCCCAGTCGAGCACTGCGCCTTCCGCCATAAAGCAAATCATCGCCATAACCGCCATCAGGATCAGACGGAAATTAGGCCGTGCTTTAGCTTTACCTTCGTGCGAGCTTTCCTCGTGCGCCCCGAACGGCAGCAGGCTGCGCCACGAAAACGCCGTCCCCAAAATCACCAGCACGATGGCGAAAAATGTGCTGCCCACCGGCGTGATACCGGCGCTGAGCAACAACGCACCGCCACCCGCGCCCGCAATCCCGCCGACGCTCCACAGACAGTGAAATCCCGACATCAGCGGTTTATCCGCGGCCTGTTCAACCATCGTGCCCTGCACATTGACCGCCACATCCGCCAGCCCGATGCCCATGCCGAAAATGAACAGACTCAGCGCCATCAGCCGGATATCGCTGAATGTCGCCAGCAGCGGCATCATCAGACAATACATCACCACGGCGGCGAGGATCACCGCGCGGCAACCGAATCGGCCGATGATCCGGCCGGAGCCTAACATCGACAACAACGATCCTGCGCCGAGACACAACAGCAGCATACCGAGCGCACCGGCTTCGGAATGCGTTCGCAGCTGCGCGTAGGGCACCAGCGCGCCCCACAATCCCATCGCCATGCCGGTGACAAAAAATATCATCCGCGTAGCCACACGGCGGCCCGGTGCGCCGACCCACTCAGCGGGTTTTTCTAATTCAGGTGACAGTGACAAAGTGCGCTCCTGTGCCGTACTGGATAGTTATTAAAAGACTTTTAATAAGTGCGCAGTATATTGATCAGGACAACGCAAAGTCAACGCCTGAGGCGCGATTAGTTTCCGAAAGCGATATGCAGGTTGTAGTTATTCAGCGTGAGTTCAGTGATGCCTTGCAGATAGTCCTGCCGCATCGACGGGCGATAAATCAGCGCGGGCATATGCTGCGCGGGAATATGCTCCTGACAGCGTTGGGTAAGTTCGGGGATCAGCGCATCGCTGATTTTCGGGCCGGAGAGCGCAATTGTCGCCGGGTTGATAATGGCACTGAGCGAGACAATGACCTTGGCCATTTCTTCCGCCACAGGCAGCTTATCGAGATCTTTATACGGCAGGTTCGACACCTCGCCCGCAAACTGACTGGCGCCCTGCAACACCTGCCCGTTGATGACCATTCCGCAGCCGAGGCAAGGCACGTCAGGCTTGAAAATGTAGGCTACCGGCGCGGTTTCTCCCGCGCAGCTGCTGCGGTAAAAACCATAGGCGGTGTAGTTCATGTCGTTGTCAGCCTGCACGTAGATACCGAATTTTTCGCGCAGCTGTTGTTCGATATCCACACCGGCGAACGCGCTGATATCACAGGTCGCCACGCGCCCTTTCACCACCACGCCCGGCAGGCCGATACCGAGGGCTTTAATGTTCGGGTAATCCGCCAGCAACCCCGCAATCTGCTGATAAAACGTTTCCAGGCTGAGCGGCAGAAAGCGCACTTCGCCCTGCGCCAGGCTCGCGCCCGTGGCCGAATTCACCGACCAGATAATCTGCGCCGCCGCATCGCTGCCCTGCGCATAGAGACTCAGCACGGAGAAATAATCGGGGTTATACGCGTAACGCTGCGCAGGCCGCCCGCCGCGGGATTCTTCCAGCTCAAGCGCCAGCACTTCACGCGTCAGACGTAATTCATTAAGCACCGCGCCGCAGGTCGCAATACTCAGCCCCGTTTGCGCCGCCACTTCCGCTTTGGTCGCCGAGCCCAGTGATTTCAACGCCTGAGTGACCAGCACCACGTTATTGATCTTCATTTCGCGGGTTGTACGGTTTTGCGGGGTAATCATGGTGCCTCGGGATGCGGGGAATTTGAGGGTAATTTAGCACAAAATCAGGGCGCGGACTTTTGGCCGATAAAACTCAGAGGGGGAAGTGTTTAGAAGGAGGAAGTATCCGGAGGCAAGTCACCTCCGGATGACGGATTACAGCACCTTACTCAAGAACTCGCGGGTACGCGGATTGGTTGGTGCGGTGAAAAGCTGCGCTGGCGGCCCTTCTTCCTGGATCACACCCTGATCAATAAACACCACGCGATCGGCCACTTCACGGGCAAAGCCCATTTCGTGGGTCACGATCACCATCGTCATGCCTTCGAGCGCCAGCTGTTTCATAACGGCCAGCACTTCGCCGACCAGCTCGGGGTCGAGCGCAGATGTCGGTTCGTCGAACAAAATGATCGAAGGTTCCATCGCCAGCGCCCGGGCGATCGCCACACGCTGCTGCTGACCGCCGGAAAGGCTGGAAGGCCAGGCGTCGATTTTGTCGATCAGCCCGACTTTTTGCAGCAGCTTCTCAGCACGTGAAACCGCTTCGGCTTTCGACAACCCTTTCAGCGACATCGGCGCCATAATCAGGTTTTCCAGCACCGTCATGTGCGGAAACAGATTAAAGCGCTGGAACACCATTCCGACGCCGGAACGCAGCGTATTCAGATTGGTTTTCGGGTCATGAACCGCGAAACCGTTCACCACTACTTCGCCGCCGTTCGGTTTTTCCAGCGCGTTCAGGCAACGCAGGAAGGTACTTTTCCCCGAACCGGACGGGCCGATGATGCACACCACTTCTTTCTCTGCGATATCACACGAGATGCCGCGCAAAACGTGGGTTTCACCGAACTGTTTCTGTAAATCCTTAACGTGAATCACTTTTGCCAAACCTCTTTTCCATGTGTTGAACCAGCAGCGAGAGCAGGAAAGTCAGAACCCAGTACACCAGCGAAATCGTCAGGTAGGGTTCCCAGTAGGTGGCGTAAGCGCCGGAAACAGTTCGCGCCGCGTAAGCCAGATCGGCCAGGCCGATGGCGGACGCCAGCGAAGAATCTTTCACAATCGCAATCGCGTTATTGCCCAGCGGCGGCAGAATACGACGAAACGCCTGCGGCAAAATCACTTTGCGCATCGTTTTGCCCCAGCCCATCCCTAATGCACGTGACGCTTCCATCTGGCCGTTATCAATCGACTGGATCCCGGCGCGGAAAATTTCGGAAACGTAAGCGCCCGCGTTCAGCGTAATCGCGACGACACAGGATAAAAACGCGCCGTAATCGGAGCGTAACGCACGGGCGAAATCCGAAGACATCAGGCCGTTGGTCACTAAAATCCCGTCACGCGGATTGATGAACAGCGGAACCAGCGCGAAGTGAACCACCATAATCTGCACAAACAGCGGTGTCCCGCGAAATGCGCTGACGTAAATGCGCACCGGCCATTGCACGGCGAAGCGCAGAACATATTTCCACGGGCCGTCGTCGGCGCGGGCCATGCGTCCGAGGCCGAGCAGCAGGCCCCAGGTGGTGCCTAAAATGACGCAAATGAGGGTGCATTTGATGGTCATCAGCGCGCCCTGTACAAACAGCGGCGCATATTCTGAGATTATCTCCCAGCGAAATCCGGTCATACCTGTCCTTGTTCAGGGGCGCTTTCACGCCCCTGCATATCAATATTTTTCTGGGGGGATTTATTGCGCTGGCAGCGTTGGCACGTTCTTATCAAACCAGGTTTCGTAGATTTTTGCGTAGGTGCCGTCAGCCACGATTTTCTTCAGACCGGCGTTGATTTTACCCAACAATTCCGTGTTGTCTTTGGCGACCGCAATGCCGAAATACTGACGTTCGAACTTGCTGTCCGGCACCAGTTTCAGGGCTTTTTCAGGATGGGATTTGATGTAGTACTTCACCACGCCGACGTCGCCAACCGCTGCGCCAATGCCGTCTTCCGCCAGTTCCTGCAACATCAGCGGCGTGTTATCAAAACGTTTGATGTCCGTGCTGTTTTTGCCCAGTGCGTCAGATACCACGATGTCGCCGGTGCTGGAGTTCACTACGCCGACTTTCAGGCCTTTCAGCGCAGCAACGGAATCCACTTTGGAATCCGCAGGCACCACGATGGATTGTTCTGCCGGGAAATACGGCGCAGAGAAATCGACCATCGCTTTACGTTTGTCGGTAATGGTGATGCCGGAAATAATGATGTCACGATCACCGGAATTCAGGGTGGCGAAAATCCCTTCCCACGGCGTATTGACCAGTTTGATGTCAAAATCTTCCGCTTTAGCGATAGCTTTGATGATGTCGATATCAAAACCTTCCAGCTGTTTCTGGCTGTTTTCATATTCGAAAGGGCGATACGTGCCGCCGGAACCGACCACATATGTGGTCTGCGCGGCGTAGGCGGAAGTGATTAAGGAAGAAAGCAGGCACCCGGTGAGAACTAAAGACTTGAACATGGACACTCCTGTGTGTTTGTTATTTTATGCAGATAATTTGCATAAAAATACACAAATTGACGAAGCGCTTCAACCGAAAATTTGGTGAGGGTGACAGACAGATAAGAAGAATCCTCCGAGTTCCCCGCGGCGACATTCATCTCAATCCTGAGATCGGGTATATTGGTACGCAGATCACAAAAATCCCTTAAAGGAAGACGTCGCACTATGAGTTATCGTTTCACCCTGGCCGCCGTTGCGGCCGTTTTCGCACTCACAGGATGCGCAAACACCAAAACCGCTGAAAAACCGGCGTTCGATCTCGGTTCCACGCGTCTGACCGTCACACACGTTCCGACCAAAACTGACGATGGCACCCAGATTTACGTCACCATTGATGGCAAAGATGCCGGTGCGCTGGGGCTTGGCGAAAGCGTGGAAGTGCAGCTTCCGGAAGGTAAACATCAGGTCGGCGGTTATGCCCGTTCACTGATCGGACGCGTGACTATTGCGCCTGTCGATGTGACAACGTCACGCAACGATATCAGCCATGTGACCTATTCCGTTGCGAATCTCAAGCCGACATTCCTGGTTCGCGCGACAACCCCGATCCCGAAACCTAAGTCAGAGTCGGTGCCGTTAGAACCGATCCCGGCCCTGCCAACGCAAATTGAGGCACCGGCAACGGACGTTCAGGCGCAAACCACAACGCCAGCGGCGGCATCAGCAACGACGCCAGCAGAAACTACAGCACCTGTAGCAGCAACCGCAACAGCAACGCCAGCCACTACAACGCCGGCGACGACAACCAAAACCGAAACCACTACAACGCCGGCTGCGGCAACCACGACTCCGTCTACCACCACGCAGACTGAAACCACGACTACACCGGCAACCCAGACCACTACGCAGTCTGTGCCTGTCACCACGTTGCAGTCGCAGACGGATACCACGACGTCATCGCCTCAGGCAGCTAACATCACTGAACTTCAGGATCCGCAGAGCTAAACTGTTCTGCTTTCCGCACGGCCCGTTTCCGGATTTCATCCCCGGAAACGGGCCGTTTGCTTTTAGAATTTCACCACCGCACCCAGCTCAATCAACCGGTTTGGCGGAATATGATAATGTTCCGGCGCACGCAGGGAGTTACGTTGTAACACCTGGAACAGTTTCCCCCGCGCTTTGAGATACCAAGGACGCGGATCGCCCAGCACAAACGTATCCCGCGACATAAAGAACGACGTTTCATTCATCGTACACTTCAGCCCTTCCAGCCCGCAGCGGTACAAAATATCAGTGACATTAGGTTTTTCCCGCCAGCCGTAACTGGCGATAACACGCCAGAATGACGGCGAAAGCTGCTCAATCGTTACACGCCGGACGTTGTGCACGTACGGCACATCTTCCGTGGCGACCGTCAGTAACACCACGCGCTCATGCAATATCTTGTTATGTTTCAGATTATGCAGCAGCACCAGCGGCACTTCATATTGCCCGCGTGACATCACCACGGCGGTACCGGGTACACGTTTCGGCGGCGATTTTTCCAGTGACACAATCAGCGCTTCGAGCGCTTCCGGATCCTGACGTAAACGCCTCAGCAGGCGATTACGTTCAGTTTTCCAGGTGAGCATAATCAGCAGAATCGTCAGGCCGATCACCACCGGCAGCCAGCCGCCGGAGAACAGTTTGACCAGATTCGCGGCAAATAACGGCACATCAATCAGTAGCATGACCGCCATCATCAGGCCGCCCACCCCGCTTTTCCAGCCCCAGTTTTTCACCATCACAATGCCTATCAGCAGTGAAGTAATGACCATCGTACCCGTCACCACAATGCCGTAAGCAGACGCCAGATTGCTGGAGTGTTTGAAGCTGAGGATGGCAATCAGCACCGCGAAATAGAGCAGCCAGTTGACGACCGGAATATAGATCTGCCCCGACTCTTCATCAGAGGTGTAGATGATGCGCATCGGCGGCAGATACCCCATCCGCACGGCCTGACGCGTCAGGGAGAATACGCCCGAAATCACCGCCTGCGAGGCAATCACCGTCGCCAGCGTCGCCAGTATCAGCAGCGGGATCAGCGCCCAGCCGGGTGCCAGCAGGAAAAACGGATTCTGGATGGCGTCAGGTTTGCTGAGTAACAGCGCACCCTGCCCGAAATAGTTCATCACCAGCGATGGCCCGACCAGAATAAACCACGCAATGCGGATCGGCTTTTTACCGAAATGCCCCATGTCAGCGTACAGCGCCTCCCCGCCGGTCACGGACAGCACCACCATGCCGAGCGCGAAAAACGAAACGGTTTTGTATTCCGCAAAGAAGTGCACCGCCCAGTACGGGTTCAGTGCGTGCAAGACCTGCGGATTACGCAAGATCCCGCTGAGGCCCAGCACGCCAATCGTGACAAACCACAGCACCATTACCGGCGCAAAGATTTTCCCGACGCTGCCGGTGCCATTTTTCTGAATGAAAAACAGCAGCGTCAGAACGGCAATGGAAAACGGAATGATAAAACGATCGAGGGAAGGCTCGATGATTTCCAGCCCTTCAATGGCGGAAAGCACCGAAATCGCCGGGGTAATGACGCCGTCGCCGTAGAAGAAACTGCCGCCCACCAGCCCGAGAAACATGATAAGTGGCACCCATCGCGGGCTCAGATTGCGCACGGCCAGCGACATCAGGGTGAGAATTCCCCCTTCGCCGTCGTTGTCGGCGCGCATCACAAAACTGATGTATTTGACCGAAACGACCAGCATCAGCAGCCAGAAGATCAGCGACAGAAAGCCGAACAGAGAGCTCTGTGTCAGGGTGATGCCCGCCTGGCCGGTCAGGCATTCCCGCAGGGTATATAACGGGCTGGTACCGATGTCGCCATACACGACACCAATACAGGCCACAGTCACAGTAAGCAGTGATGATTTCTTTTTTATATGTGTCATAAGTGGCTTCGCGATGTCTCAGGACAACCTTTGTTGTCCCATTTTCAGAGTATAGCTGCTGCCACCTGTTCGCCGCCTCAACAACCCTCATTTTCTTTACATAAAAGAAACATTTAACGCACAAAGCCTTTTACAATCGCAATAAAATTATCGCGGACAGAATCGTCATAGCGCGGGTCCCAGGCGATGCCCACCTGCCAGCGGGTTGCTCCCCCCGAAAGCGGCACAATATTCAACCCCGGTGGCGCGATATGCACCACGCTTTGCGGCAACAGGGCCACGCCGGTACCGGCAATAATCAGCGCGACAATCGTCTGAATATCTTCCACCTGCTGCGTGGCGCCCGGAAATATGTGCTGCTCGTGCAGGAACAGCGTCGTCTGCGTATCCAGGCCGCCGCCGCGCGCCGGGTACAAACGCAGCAACGGGAATTTTTGCAGCCAGTCTTCGATGCTCAGGCCAGTATTCTCCGGCGTGACCAGCACCAGATTATCGTCAAACAGGCTGTGATAACTGAGCGGTTTCGCCGGTGGCACACGGACAAACCCGACCTGCAACGCCCCGCTTTGCAGCATGTCGTATTGCTGCGCCGAGGGCAGATCTTCGAGCGTGATGTCAACGCCGGGATACTGCGCCCGGAACTGCGCAATACATTCCGGCGCAAAATAAAAACTGGACAGCCCGAAACCTGCCGCCAGAAAACCTTCGCGCCCTTTCGCCACCTGTTCTGCGTGATGCAAAAACAGCTCCGCCTGCGCGACGACTTTTTTCGCTTCCGGCAACAGCCGCTGCCCGCCCGCCGTCAGCGCGGTGCCGTGGCGGCCACGCGTAAACAGCGCCAGGTTTACCCGGGATTCCAGCAGATTGATCTGTTTGGTGAGCGCAGGTTGCGATATCGCCAGCGCCTCTGCTGCCAGGGCGTAATTTCCTTTTTCTGCCAGCACCACGAACGCCTTGAGCAGTCGCGTATTCATATTTTGCATTCCGTTTGGTTATCAAAAATGAAAAACAATTCATTATAAAGTTATCAGCCGGATTGCTGTAATGCCAGCGAAAGTCACCCTTTGTGACCCTTTACGGAGAACGGCGATGAGCGAAGTCACGGCAGTAAAATCGATAAAAACGGCAGTGGTTCAGTTTCAGCATCAGGCCAGCAATAAGGCTTATAACCTGTTGATTATGGAGAAATACATTGAACAGGCCGCCGCGCAGGGTGTGAAGATCCTGGCCTTCCCGGAAATGTGCATCACCGGTTACTGGCACGTGCCGGGTCTTTCGGCGGAAGAAGTGAATGCGCTGGCTGAAGCGGTTGAAACCAGCCCGTCGCTGGCACTTATCAAGGCGCTGGCGGCGAAAAATCAGATGCTGATTGGCGCGGGCCTTATCGAACGCGCGACAGATGGCCGGATTTATAACACCTACGTGGCCTGCATGCCGGACGGTTCTTATCACGCGCACCGCAAACTTCACGCGTTTGAACATCCTGCGTTTAGCTGCGGTGACGGTTTTACCGTTTTTGATACGCCGTGGGGCGTGAAGGTGGGGATCCTGATTTGCTGGGACAATAATCTGGTGGAAAACGTACGCGCGACCACGCTGCTTGGCGCGGATATCCTGCTGGCACCGCATCAGACCGGCGGCACCCATTCGCGCAGCCCGCACGGCATGAAACCCATTCCGCTGGAATTGTGGGAACAACGTGCGCAACGAAAGGAAGAAATCACCGCCGCGTTTAAAGGGGAAAGTGGCCGCGGATGGATCCTGCGCTGGTTGCCATCGCGTGCGCATGATAACGGACTGTTCATTTTATTCAGCAACGGCGTGGGCGCCGATGCGGATGAAGTCCGCACCGGCAACGCGATGATCCTCGACCCCTATGGCCGGATCATCAGCGAAACCTGGGTTGCCGCTGACGCCATGGTCAGCGCCGAACTGGATTTAACGCTGATCCCCCTGAGTTCGGGCCGCCGCTGGATCTACGGCCGACGCCCGGAATTGTATTCCATTCTCACCGAGCGTCAGGGCTACGAGCGCGACGCCATCACCGCACGTTTTTCCGAGGAAGCGACGGGGCCGGCATCGCGTAAAGTTTAACGTGTCATAGCGTAATGATTGTGGAAGCCGGTGATGTGCAAGTCCCGGCATTCATTCTTTCACCGTGTTTATTCAGCCGCCTGCAGACTGCGCCTCACCCGCTGAGAATTACTGAATCCCCCCCTCAGAACCTAACGGATTAGGATTACAGGCTTTTTTGCCCCTCTGCGGATGAATTTCAGGCCAAATGAAGCCTTTTCATACAAATATAGCCAAGGCTAACATTCTTAACCAACACTATAACTAGTTGAATATTATGGTTTTTTTATTTTGTTTTTTGTGGCAGACTGCGCGCTTCTGATGATAACCCGCCTTTTTGTCACCAAAGGCATGACCGGTCCGTTTTTATGCAACTTTATACTATCCTCATTCTGGCTTTTGGTATGTCTATGGATGCCTTCGCGGCGGCTATCGGCAAAGGTGCCGCGTTGCACCGTCCCCCGCTGAAAGAGGCACTGCGTACCGGATTAATTTTTGGCGTGATTGAAGCCATAACGCCGGTGATCGGCTGGGCTATCGGGCTGGCGGCCAGCCAGTTTATTATGAGCTGGGATCACTGGGTGGCGTTCACCCTGCTGCTGGTTCTGGGGATCCGTATGATTTCCGAAGCCTTCAAAAAAGATAAGGCCGAAGAAGTTGAAGCGCCGCGCCGTCACGGTTTCTGGCTGCTGGTGACCACCGCAATTGCCACCAGTCTGGATGCGATGGCCGTCGGTGTCGGGCTGGCATTCCTGCAAGTGAATATTCTGGTGATGGCGCTGACGATTGGCGCGGCGACCACCATTATGGCAACCTCCGGCATGCTGCTGGGCCGTTTTCTCGGCGCGGCCATCGGGAAATGGGCCGAAGTGCTGGGCGGTATCGTGCTGATTGGCATCGGTACGTCGATTCTGGTCGAGCATTTAGGTTTGCTGAGCTGACGTGAATTACGGTAGCTTTACGGGAAATGGTTCAGCCAATCCGACAGGAGCACCGTAATGCCACATATTGATTTGAAATTTTATCCGCGCGGGCTTTCAGAAGAAGCGACGCAAAAACTGGTCGATGACCTTTCCGCCGTGCTGATTAATCATCTGGGGACGACGGACAAAGCCATCTCCGTGATGTTGACGGAAGTTCAGCCAGAGGCGTGGAAAAGCGATGTGTATGATCCGGTCATCAGACCGGCATTAGATCAGATGGCGAAAAAACCCGGTTATACCCTGTAATCTCCTTCACTGCGTCATCCCCCATTTGAAGACCCCGTCACGGCTAACGTGACGGGGTCACTTTTTAGCACTCATTACTTTTAGCGCTAATTACAGTGTTCCCGTCCCGCCGTCAGAACACCAGACCTGTCCGGAGGAATAGCTGCTTTCCGGCGATGCAAACGCGACATACAGCGCCGCGATTTCCGCAGGCTGGCCGGGGCGCCCCAGCGGTGCCTGCTCGCCAAATTTTTCAACTTTCTCCTGCGGCTGCCCCCCCGAGGTTTGCAGAACCGTCCAGTACGGGCCGGGCGCGACAGCATTCACACGAATTCCGTCAGGCGCAAGCTGCTTGGCGAGCGATTTCGTAAACGCCACGATTGAAGCTTTGGTTTGCGAATAGTCGAGCAGATTCTCACTCGGCAAAAATGCCTGAACCGAGGTCGTGTTGATCACCGAGCTGCCGCGCGGAAGATAATCCAGCGCCGCTTTGGTTATCCAGAACATCGCGTAAACGTTGGTTTTAAACGTCGCGTCAAACGCCTCAGTCGTGAGATCTTTAATCGAATTGCAGAACTGCTGACGCCCGGCGTTATTCACCAGAAGATCCAGCCCGCCGAGCTGTTCCGCGGCTTCTTTTACCAGCCTCTGACAAAACTGCTCATCACGGATATCCCCCGGGATCGCAATAATCTTGCGCCCTTCACTGCGCAGTAAATCGACGACTTCCCGGGCATCCGGTTCTTCTTCCGGCAAATAGTTAATCGCGACATCAGCGCCTTCACGGGCAAATGCAATCGCGACAGCGCGGCCAATACCCGAATCACCGCCGGTCACCAGTGCCTTGCGGCCTTCAAGCCTGGAACTCCCCTGATAAGAGGTTTCACCGTGATCCGGAACCGGGACCATTTTGCTCGCCAGACCCGGGAACGGCTGTTTCTGCCTTTCAAAAGGGGGCTTTGGATACGCATCCACATGTGGCTGATTGAGGGACGGAGGAAGGGGTTTGTGACTGCTCATGATGGCTCCTTAAACTAAAAACGTAGTATTAAGGGTAGAACACCTCAGCCTGCCCGAGGTGTGTTACGGACAGTTCCGAGTTGAGGCCGGCAAGCATTGAGAGGAAATCAGGTGAACGTCATCGCCCCGCGTCCCTTCTTTTCGTAACGTCGTGATGATCTGAAAAATTCCGGCAACCGTAATTCAGACGCCAACCATCACCGCTGGCGCCGTAAAGATATGAACGCAGATATCCTCATCCAGCCTGATAGTGCTTTTTTGCTTTCAAATCACGCCCCTTCTGGAGAGCGACGTCCATTTCGCAAAATTCGAAGATTCACGGTACCCGACCTTTCACTGAGTGGGGATCAGGCTTTTGGGTGCTTCAGCGTCAGCGGTTAACCTCTCTCAGCTTTTCGGATAAGCCACATGATAGCCGTCGGTGTTGTCCGGCGGGGTCACCGGCACGATATGCGCAAAACCCGGTTCGCCGAAATGCATACCTGCCACCAGCAGTTTTTCGCGGGCGACCTGCGCCATGATGGTTTTACGGGTGTTTTCCGCCTGAACGGGATCGCAGTCAAAGGCGATGGAAACGCCGGGTTGCGCGGACTGAATGTGCGGGAAATGCACGATGTCGCCCCAAATCAGCAGGCTTTGATTGCCCGAATCAATGCGGTATCCGCTGTGCCCCGGCGTATGACCGGGCAGCCAGACGGAACGAATGCCTTTCACAATCTCCGCGCCATCAAGAAACTTCAGCTTCGCCGCGTAAGCCGTCAGCATCCGGCGCGCCAGCAAGAAATTACGCTGCCGGTGCTCCGCGACCTGCATCATTTTGCTGTCATCGCGCCAGTATTGGGCTTCGAGCGGGTGAATATGAATTTCTGCATTGGGATAAACCGGTTGCCCCTGCGCGTCCAGCAGCCCGCCGATGTGGTCCGGGTGCGCGTGCGTCAGCAGAACCGTATCGATATCTTCGGGAGCCACGCCCGCAGACCGCAGATTTTCACCGAGCTTTCCGCCGGAATTATTCAGCCCGCCGGTGCCGGAATCGACCAGAAGGGTGCGCCCCGGCCCGCGGATCAGGTAACAATTGATATGAATATTGCCGGGCTCTGCCAGCCCGGCGTCACGTTGTATTTTCGCGGCATCTGCCGTCTCAATGCCGGACAACAGATCCAGGCTTGCCGCCATGTTTCCGTCGCTCAGGGCCGTTACAGTAAAATCCCCAATCTGGCGGGACGCAAAAGACGGATTGTTCATAATCACCTCAGGTTAATTACGTGCATGAGGCTGCAACATTGTGGTTTAGCAACTCATAAGCCTTTGATGTGTTTGATCGCCAGCTGGAGCGCCGAGTTCGGCTCACCGTGGAAATCTAACGCCTCTTCCTGCGCACGTTCGAGACAAAAAACAATGCGCCTGCGGCTGACTTCCTCACAGTTCTGAGCAAGCATCAAACAACATTCACCCACCATCCTGCAGGCCTCTTCAAAAATCTGACCGGACTCTCGCATAGCAAACTCCATCACGCCTGAAAATAAAATACTGTTTTTAGGTTAACGGCATAATTTGATAAAAGTTTGTTTTTTTTACCGAACCTTTACTCAAATTTTCTGAGTTCGCGGACGGCGGGCAAGGCTAAATCAGAACATCACCGGCAACCCGAGCCCGCGTTTTACCTGCACCAGCGTTTGCTGCGTGACGTTTTGCGCCTGTTCGCTGCCGTGGCGCAGCAACGCCAGCAACTGACCTTTGTCCTGAATAAACGCATTCCTGCGGCTGCGGATCGGCGCGAGCAGGGCTTGCAGACAGCCTTCCAGTTCGTCCTTACAAGCCCGGTCGCCTAATCCTCCGCGCAAATAATGCGCTTTCATCGCGCTGACTTTTTCTGCGTCCGGGTGGAATGCGTCCAGATAGCTGAACACCACGTTGCCATCGACCTGACCCGGATCGTTAACCCGCAGGTGATTCGGATCGGTATACATCGCACAGACCGCCTGATGTATGTCTTCTTCGCTGGCGGAAAGCGTCAGCGTATTGCCAAGGGATTTCGACATTTTGGCCTTGCCGTCGATGCCCGGCAGACGCCCCGTTTTGCTCAGCAGCGCCTGACAATGGCGCAGCAACGGCTGACCCGTCAGGCTGTTCATCTTGTGGACGATTTCATTGGTCTGCTCAATCATCGGTAACTGGTCATCGCCGACGGGAATTAAATCCGCCTGAAACGCCGTGATATCCGCCGCCTGGCTGATCGGGTAGGTCATAAAACCGACCGGCAGCGAACGGGAAAAACCCTTCTGAGTAATTTCACTTTTCACGGTCGGGTTACGCTCGACACGCGCCACGGTCACGATGTTCATGTACAGCAGGGTGAGTTCGGCCAGCGCGGGCAATGCAGATTGCAGGCAGACCACCGTTTTGGTGGGGTCGATGCCCACCGCCAGGTAATCCGCCATCACTTCGGGAATATTACCGGCGACTTTTTGCGGGGAATTGCCGTTGTCGGTCAGCCCCTGAAGATCGGCGATCAAAATGTATTGCTGATTATCGTGTTGCAGCGCCACCCGCTGGCGCAGGGAGCCAGCAAAGTGGCCTAAATGCAGCTGACCGGTAGGACGGTCGCCGGTAAGAATGGTTTTTGCGTTATTCATGAGAGTTCCTTTTTGGTTTTTTACGCCGGAAAGGAGTCTGATAAACAACAAAGCCGCCTTCCGGCGGCTTTGTGAACAGATACAGGAATTCAGCCGCCTTTAGAGTGGCAGCCACCAGGAACAACGTGATGTGGTCATGGTGTGTATCTGAGTTTTCATGGCGGTAATTTATCATTACTTAGCACGAAAGGTAAATCACGAATTTCTTTGCAAGCCGCTCACTGCGGGCGTTGCGCGGCTATTCGGCTTTTACCGGTTTGATGAGCAACGCTTTTCCCCGGCGTCTTTCGCTCAATACGGCCAGTATTCCGGCGGCGGCAATTACCGATGCGCCAACCAGCGTCGAAACGGTCGGCAGGCTGTCGAGGAACAGGAAACCAATCATCATCGACCAGACCATCGTGGTGTAATCGAACGGTGCCAGCAGCGAGGCATCGGCGTAGCGCAGGCTCAGCGTAATGAGGATCTGCGCCATTCCGCCGAAAAATCCGCAGCCCGTCAGCAGCAAAAGCTGTCGGGTATCGGGGATTTTCCAGCCGAAAAAAATCGTCGCCAGCCCGATCAGCATGGTCATCAGCGAGAAGTAGAAGACGATCGCACCCGGCCTTTCGATACCGTTCAGAAAACGGATCTGCACCGACGACACCGCCGTACACATTGCCGCCAGCAGCGCCAGAATCACGCCAAGTCCGGCTGAAACTTGCGTAAACCCGCCCGAAAGCAGCGAACCGCTGTCACGCAGATGCGCCCACAGCATCACCAGAATGCCGGTGAAACCGACCGCCACCGCCATCCAGCGGGCGGCATGCACGTTTTCTCGCAACAAAATAGCGGCCATGATCACCGTAAACAGCGGCGCGGCGTAGCTGATTGCTGTGGCATCTGCCAGCGAGATATACACCAGCGCCAGATAGTTAAAATACATGCCGCCGGTGCCGGAAAATCCGCGAATTAAATGGCCGAATATATTCTTCGTTTTAATTTGCGCAATAACCGGCCCCTGCAATTTTAGCCAGATCAGCAGCGGGAATAAGGCGACGAATGAGCGAAAGAATATCACTTCTCCGGTAGGAATATTTCCCCCCAACCCTTTTACGCAGGCCAGCATGAGCGTGGCGCACAGGGCGGATAATATTTTCAGCGAAACACCCATTCTGGCGTTCATGTTTTACCCTTTTACTCTTTGAGATTAACGGTCTGAAACTGACCACTATTCTGGCAGAGCCCCCTTTTTTGCGGTCATACAAAAAGCGTATCGCCATACAGGGTTTACTTCTTATACAACGCCAGATTGAGCTTATATAGTCGGGTTGACCTCATAAGAAACCGCAGCCAGTTTTGCTCACAGTGAGCCAGGGGAAGTTGTCGTCACACACCGCTAATTAAAAGACCCGGAGAATGAATGATGAAACTGAAGTTACTGTCTTGCTCTTTGCTGACATTGCCACTGATGGCGGCCTTTTCCTCTGCGAAAGCCGATGTTCTCTCTGATATTCAGGCGCGCGGCGCACTTAACTGTGCCGTGTATTCCGATGTGCCGCCTTTCTCTTCGCCGGATCCGAAAACACGCCAGCTGGCCGGAATGGACGTCGATTTATGCACGGCGTTAGCCAAACAGATGGGCGTAAAACTCAATCTGATGCCGACCTCTATTGAAGCGCGCATCGCGGTGATCGCAACCGGCCGCGCCGACGTGCTGATTGCCAATCTGGCGTACACTAAAACGCGCGGCCAGCAGATTCAGTTCAGCGACCCGTATTACGTGGCGAAAGAAGTGCTGGTGGTGAAAAAGCCGAACGTCGATAAAACCCGTGCGGATTTTAAAGGCAAACGCATCAGCGCCACCAAAGGCACGACGTCAGAGCAATCCATTTATCTGGCGGGCGCGAAAGCCGTGACCTTCCAGGATGCCGCCTCGGCGTTTCTGGCACTCGAACAGAATAAAGCCGTGGGCTTTGTCACCAACACCCTGACCGCTATCAAGATGATTTCTCAGGCCGGAAAAGACGGCATCGAACTGGGGATGATCAAAGAACCGATGGCGCTGGAACCGATTGGCGTCGGTATGAAAAAGGACGAACCGGCGTTGCTGGCAAAAGTGAACGGCAGCCTGAAAGCGATGGATGACGACGGCACCATCGATAAAATCTGGGCAAACTGGATCGGACCAAATACCGAATACAAAATGGTGCGCGAAGACAAAGTTCAGCCGCTCTCCAGCCTTAAATTCGAACCTCTGGAATAGCCGATGACCATTGTGTCGCACGAGGTGCCTTCCCGCGTCTCTTATATTCTTGCCAGTCAGGGCGACAACGTCAAAATCTCCACCATCGGCAGCCGTGCGTGGCTGATTGAAGCACCGGGTGATTTCGACCTGCCCGCCCAGCGCCGCATCTGGTCGCTGGCGGCCACACTGCGCATGCGCGATGACGTCGAATCGCTGATCCCCGGCGTCACCAATCTGCTGGTGCTGTTTCGCCAGACGCCGGAAGATTATGACGCGACTTTCGCCCTGCTGGCCGGCGCGTGGGAACAGGCGCAGGCCGTTCATCCGCAAGGCAAACTGATTGAAATTCCGGTGATTTACGGCGGCGAACATGCCACGGATCTGGATGCGGTTTGTCAGCATACCGGGCTTTCGCCCCGCGACGTCATCCGCCGCCATTCTCAGGGCTGCTACACGGTATTTTCACTGGGCAGCGCGCCGGGTTTTGGCTATCTCCACGGGCTGGATCCGTCTCTCGCTACGCCGCGTAAAAAAGTCCCCTCGCTGAATATGCTCAAAGGCACCGTGACCATCGGCGGTGCGCAGACCGGCGTTTCCGCGCTCACCGGGCCCAACGGCTGGAACGCCATCGGATTCGCCGAACTGACGCTGTTTGACCCGTGCGCTGAGAATCCCGCGCTGATGGCACCGGGTGACAGCGTGCGGTTCCTGCCAGAAAGGATAGAACTGTGACCCAAAAAGCTGTGATTGAAATTGTGAAAACCGGCCCGCTGAATACCGTTCAGGACGCAGGCCGCAGCGGATTTCGGGATATCGGCGTGTCCGTCAGCGGCGTGATGGATCCGCTGGCGTTTCGCGCGGGCAACATCCTGCTGGGCAACGACGAAAACGCCGCCTGCATTGAAGTGCAGATGTTCCCGTTTAAAGTCCGGTTTCTTGCCGATACCAGCATTGCCGTTACCGGCGCGGATTGCCGCACGAAGCTCGACGGCGAAGAGCTTCCGCCCTGGTGGGCCTGTTCCGTCCGCACCGGACAGGAGCTGGAAATGCAGTTTCCGCGTTCCGGCGCGCGCAGCTATTTGTGCGTCGCCGGAGGCATTGACGTGCCGGTCGTCATGGGTTCGCGCAGTACCGCCCTGCGCGGCGGTTTCGGCGGAACAGACGGGCGACCGCTGGCGAAAAACGATCGTCTTGCGGCAGGCGATTCTTTCATCTCACCTTTGCCTGCACAAGGCATGGGTATCGAGCCGCCGCAGATTACGCTGGCCAACGTGTTCCCGACCAGCACTGAGGGACTGGTGCAACTGCGCGCCATTCCCGCCGGTGAATATGCGCTGTTTGAAGCCGATCTTCCCCGCTTCTGGTCGCAGCCCTGGAAGGTTTCCCTGCACAGCAACCGCACCGGTTACCGGCTGTCCGGCGAACCGGTCACGCCGTCGAAAGTCATTGAAATGCGTTCCTACGGGTTAATCCCCGGCATCGTGCAGGTTCCGCCTGCGGGCGAGCCCATCATTCAGCTGGCCGACGCTAATACTGCCGGAGGCTATCCGAAAATTGCCGGCATTATTGAAGAAGATTTGTGGCGTCTGGCGCAGGTTCAGCCCGGTCAGAGCATCCGGCTTGTCAAAAGCGATGCACGCGAAGCCATTGCCGCGGCACGTCAGATCAACCAGTGGTTCTCCCGCCTGCGCGATAACGTAATGCCGGTGAAGACGGTGATGGGGTTTTAAATTTCCCTCATGATGAAACAGAAAACGGGCCCGAAAAAGGCCCGTTTTTTTATGGTTGGAATTCAGAGGTTTTATTTCAGACCTGCACAAAATTCCGCGATCCGGTCGCAGCCGTCCTGCAAAATTTCCATACTGGTGGCGTAGGAAATACGGAAGTACGGGCTCATGCCATACGCTGCGCCCTGCACGGTGACGACGTGCTTTTCTTCGATCAGCGCCATCACAAAATCGGCATCATTATCGATGTGACGCCCGCCTGCGGTGGTTTTCCCGATACAGCCTTCGATATTCACGAACAGATAAAACGCGCCCTGCGGTCTATGGCAACGCAATTCATGCACGGACGTTAAACGCTCCAGCACGTAATCGCGGCGCTGACGGTAGATTTCGGCGCGCTCTTTCAGTAACCCCTGCGGGCCGTTAAGCACAGCAACCGCCGCCGCCTGCGTAAGCGTGGTGACGCCCCCGCTGTTTTGCGTGTTCACGTTGCTCATGGCTTTAATCAGATCTTTCGGACCGCCGCAAAAACCTAAACGCCAGCCGGTCATGGAATAGGCTTTCGACACGCCGTTAACCGTCAGCACGCGATCGAGCAAACGCGGCTCCACTTCGGCCAGCGTGTAAAACGTCACGTCGTCGTAAATCAGGTGTTCGTAGATATCATCGGTCAGGATCCACACGCCCGGATGGCGCAGCATCACTTCGCCAATCGCCTGCAATTCCGGACGCGTTGCCACGGAACCGGTCGGATTGCCCGGATAATTCAGCAGCAGCCATTTGGTTTTCGGCGTGATCGCCGCTTCAATGTCCTGCGGATACGGCTTGTAATTGTTCTCTTCCGGGCAGGCCACCGGCACCGGAATACCGCCCGCAAATTTGACGATATCCGCATAGCTGATCCACGACGGCGTCGGGATCACCACTTCATCGCCCGGATTAATCGTCGCCAGCATCGCGTTAAAGATAATTTGCTTCGCGCCGCCTGCGGTGAGGATCTGGCTCACATCGTAATCGAGGTGGTTATCGCGCTGGAATTTACGCGCGATAGCCGCCCGCAAAGCCGGGGTTCCGTCGGTTGGCGGATAGCGGGTATCACCGCCGAGCGCGGCGGCGTAGGCCGCTTCCGTGGCGTGTCGTGGCGTCGGAAAATCCGGTTCGCCGGTAGAAAGCGCGATGACGTTCACGCCGGCGGCGGCGAGATCACGGGCCTTTTGCGTCATGGCGACGGAGGCAGAAACAGAGACATTTTTTAAGCGGTCGGCGATATCAGGCATGGTCCTGGGGTTCCATTGTTTTTATCGAACGTAAAAAGACGGACAGCGATGAGGCACTACAGGGGGAAGAGTAATGAGGAACGGACCGCGCCGACCAATAGCGCTTTGTTGTGATGACATAACACAAAGCAATGGCTGAACGCGCAAATCAGGCAATTTGCACCGGTGCAGTGCAGGCGGAGGAAGTCATTTTCCGGCAGGCGGCGCAAACGCCGAAAATATCCGGCTACGCAATGACCAAACCGGCGTTGGAATCAGAAGGAAACCCGGCGTTCAGGCATAAATCAGCGCGTTAGTGCGTGTTGGCACTCATCTTGCTTCATACACATTACTTATAACACCACTCGTTGACGTGATGAGGATGCCATCGTGAATCTCCGCCGCCTTAAATATTTTATCAAGATTGTCGATGTGGGCAGCCTCACTCAGGCCGCAGATATCCTGCATATTGCGCAGCCTGCGCTCAGCCAGCAACTCGCCACGCTGGAAGGCGAAGTGAATCAGCAACTGCTGATCCGCACCAAACGCGGCGTGACGCCGACCGAAGCGGGCAAAATTTTATATATCCACGCACAGGCTATTTTGCGCCAGTGCGATCAGGCGCAGAGCGCGATTGACGGCTCGGCGCTGGCGCTTTCGGGCAGCGTTTCCGTCGGGCTTGCGCCGGGCACCGCCGCACAACAGCTGGCGTTGCCGCTGATGGAAGAAGTCCACCGGCAACATCCGGGTATCGTGTTGTATTTTAATGAAAACTTCGGCACCACGCTGAGCGAACTCATCATGAATGGCCGGATGGATATGGCGGTGATTTACGGCAACCGCGAAATTCACGGGCTACGCTTTATGCCGCTGATGAAAGAAGAGTTGTATTTCGTGTGCCCGCACGCACTCAGCAAACAACTGAAAACCGTCAGTCTGGCGCAGGTGGCAAAGTACGATCTGTTCCTGCCGCGTATTTATAACATCATGCGTAAAGTCATCGACGACGCGTTTATCCACGAAGAAGTGACGTACCGCGTGAAGTGCGAAATCGAATCGCAAACCACCCTCAATGCTGCGCTGGCCGCAGGATTAGGCTGCACCATCATGCCGGAATCCGCCGCCCGTGCGATGCTCAAAGCCTCCGGTTCGTGGATGGCGAAAATCGACAAACCGAATATTCAGGCGGCGCTGTCATTTTGTATGTCCGACCATCTGCCGCTTTCCCAACCCGCAGAAGCGGTCAAAGCGATTTTGCTGTCGCTGATGGCCAGCCGCACGGTAGATAACCGGCCACTGACGCTGGTGGGGTAATAAGCGCACCTTATTACCGCAAAGCGAAATCCTCTTTCCTGACGTCCGCAGTGACACGATAGAGTGCGTTTACCGCCCGCTCAGCGGGCCGTTTTGTCGTCGTTATTGCGCGGGGACACTCTCTCTTTGACGGGATAGATATGGAAAAAAAAGCACCAGCACTCAGCGAGCTGCGCTCTGTCGCACAGAAGATGCGCAAGTCCGGCCTCAGCCAGATTGAACTGCGCGGAAACGGCTTCCGGGTCAGCATAAAATACGCGCCCGTTTCCCCTGCTCTTTTGCCGTGCCGCGTGCCGGACGAAACGCCTGCGCTTCCCGCGCTGGCCGCCCCCGACACGGTGCGTGCGCCCTTCCCCGGTATCGTGTTGCTACAGCATCCGCTCAGCAAAATTCCGTTTACTCAGCCCGGTGAAAAAGTCGGGAAAGACGCGCTGCTCGGCCTGCTGAAAGTCGGCGTGATTTACCTGCCGCTGCGCAGCCCGGTGCAGGGCGTGGTGGAACCCCTTTCCGTAAAAGACGGTGACTGCGTGGAATACGGCGAGGAGATTTTCACGTTACGCCGCGAGGAGCTGGCCGCATGAAATATATCGATTTAAACGCCGATATCGGCGAAGGATTTGGCGATTACACCCTTGCCGACGACGCCGCGCTGATGCCGCTGATCACCTCCGCCAACGTGGCCTGCGGGTTTCACGCCGGGGACGCGGTGATTATGGCGAAAACCGTCGCGCTGGCGAAAAAGTATCAGGTGGATCTCGGCGCGCACGTCGGGTTCCCCGATTTGTCCGGGTTTGGCCGCCGCCGGATGCACATCGAACCGCAGGTCATGGCGCATTACGTCACTTACCAGCTGGGCGCGCTTTCGGCGTTTGCCAGAGCGGCGGATTACCCGCTGACACACATGAGTTTTCACGGCGCGCTGGGGAATATGGTCTCCGAAGACGCTCAGCTGGCGCGGGTGTTATTGCAGGCGGTGAAGGATTTCGATGCACAGATGATCATCAGCACAATGTCCGGCAACGCCGTTGAACGTATGGCGCGGGCGCTGGAGTTGCCGGTGATTTGCACGTTTCTCGCCGACCGCGCGTATGAAAGCAACGGGCTGCTGGTCAGCCGGGCGAAACCGGGCGCGGTCATTCATGACAAAGAGCAGGTGCGCGCGCGTATCCGCCAGCTGCTGAGCGAAGGCACGGTACAAAGCATCGACGGCGTGACGCTGCCGGTGACTGCAACGTCGATTCTGGTTCACGGCGATACGCCGGAATCCATCGAAATGGTGCATACGCTGCGGGAAATTATTGCCGAAATGGATATCGCGCTGATGCCGCCAGCCCGGCAACGCCGGGAGCTGGCGAGGGAAAACGCGGTGTTATAAGTCCCGCTTATCGCCTCACACAGTTTATGTCTTATACCGCCTGAGAATTACTGGATACAGTCAGAAAACACCCACCGGCAGAACATGACGGAGCCGGGGTTTAACAGGAGAGTCGCAATGCCATTTTCAGATTACAAAACCGCGCTGGTGACCGGCGCATCGGCCGGAATGGGTGAAGCCATTGTCGAACGCCTTTGTCAGGAAGGCATCACGGTTCACGCCGTCGCCCGCCGCGCCGATCAGCTGGCCGCCCTCGCTGCCCGCACCGGTTGTATTGCGCACGCACTCGACGTCAGCGACCTCGACGCCGTCACGCGCCTGTGCAGCGAAATCAGCGTGGATATTCTGGTGAACAATGCCGGTGTTTCGCGCCCCGGCTCTATCCTGAACGCCGATGAAGAATCCGTGGATACGCAGGTGGACGTGAATCTGCGCGCGGTTTTGCATCTCTGCCGCCTGCTGGTGCCGGGCATGATGGAACGCGATCGCGGCCACGTTATTAACATCACCTCAATTGCCGCGATTTATAACTTCGGTGGCAACTCGATTTATCACGCCACCAAAGCCGGCGTTCACGCCCTCTCGCGCCAGCTGCGCGTTGACTGCTACGGCAAGCGGGTGCGCATTACCGAAATCTGCCCCGGCCGCGTGGCAACGGACATTTTCGGCAACGTTTCCGGCGATCACGAAGAAGCCCGCCGCCGGTTCATTGACGGTTTTGAACTGCCTGAAGCCAAAGACATCGCCGACTGCGTGGCGTTTGCCCTGTCTGCGCCGGTTGCCGTGAACATCGGCAACATCGAGATCACCCCGACGTTGCAGGTTCCCGGTGGCCTTTCCACCATGCGCCCCGGCGAAGGTCTGTGATTTTCCCGCTAAACCCGTTTTCCTTATAAACCGACAGTTCAACCATTCAGGAGGGTGAAAATACGATGACGCTCGATTTCAGCAAAGTCCTGACCGGTCAGTTCGGGCAGATGATCGTCGATGGTATGGTTGTCACCCTCAAGCTGGCGCTGGGATCCTGGCTGCTGGCGATGTTTATTGCCCTGCTGCTGGTCGTCATCCGGCTGACGCACAAACGCGCCGCCGAATATTTTGTCCGTGCGTATGTGTCGTACCACCGCAATGTGCCGACGCTTATCCAGCTGATGATGTGGTATTTCGCCATTCCTACGCTGCTGCCCGAATCCGTGCAGATGTGGATTAACGATTTTAACGCCGAATTTCTGTTCTCGATGTTTGCGCTCGGATTGTGTCAGGCGGCGTATTTCTCCGAAGACATCCGCAGCGGTTTACGCGCTATTCCTGAAGGACAAACCGAGGCATCACGTGCACTGGGCATGAGTTACACCCGTTCTTTGCGCTCGGTGATCCTGCCTCAGGGCATCCGTAACGCGCTGCCGTCGCTGCTCAACCACACCGTTTTGCTGTTCAAAAACACCAGCCTGGCGATGGTCATTGGCGTGGCTGAACTGACTTACGTGACCCGTGATATTGAAAACCAGACGTTCCGCACTTTCGAATCGTATCTGGTGGCCTCTGCCGGTTATCTGTTCTTCTCTCTGCTGCTGATGGGTGCCGGTGCGTTGCTGGCCCGCCGGTTCCAGCGGGTCTACGCGAGGTAATCCCATGCTCGAAATGTTCACGATTTTGCACGACAACGGGATGCTGTTCCTGATGGGACAATACCCGCAGGGGCCGCTCGGCGGGATCCTCTGTACGCTGCTGATTTCCGTGCTGGCCGTTCTGTTTGCGCTGCCGGTAGGGGTTTTACTCGGGCTGGCGCGTTTATCGCCGTTCCGCTGGCTGAGCTGGCCCGCCGCCTGCTGGGTTTACGGTTTACGCGGTATTCCGCTGCTGATGGTGGTGTTCTGGACGTACTTTTGCGTCCCGCTGTTAATCGGCCACAACATCAGCGGATTCAGCACCATGCTGTGTACGCTGGTGATTTATGAAAGTGCGTATATCGCCGAGATAGTGCGCGGCGGCATTCAGGCGCTGCCGGGCGGCCAGTACGAGGCGGCGCGCGCATTGGGCATGAGTTATTTCAAAACGCTGCGCCTGATTATTCTGCCGCAGGCGTTGTACAACACGCTGCCAAGCCTGGTCAGCCAGCTGGTTTCCATCATTAAAGACAGCACGCTCGGTTACGTGATTAACGTACCGGAGCTGACCTTTGCCGCCAATCAGGTAAACAACCAGCTGCTGACCAAGCCGTTTCAGGTTTTCGCGATTGTCGCGATTGGCTATTACCTCATCTGTTTCAGCCTGACGTGGCTCGCCAATAAGCTCGAAGCGCGCATTACGCGCAAACGGCAGAACCGCGTGCCGGAAGCGGACAACGTGGCGCAGGCGATGCTGATGACCAAGACTCAATCACAATAAGGAGCGACGATGCGACCGGTGATCTTATTTAATCAGGTCAATAAATGGTATGGCGAATACCAGGCGCTGACCGATCTGAGTGCAGAAATTAAAAGCGGTGAAGTGGTGGTGGTATGCGGGCCGTCAGGCTCGGGTAAATCGACGCTGATCCGCACCGTCAACCGGCTGGAGCCGATTGAAGAAGGCCAGATTTTATTTGATGGCATCGACATTCACGGCACCAGCACTCGCCTGAATCAGCTGCGCACGCGCATCGGGTTTGTGTTTCAGAACTTCAACCTTTTCCCGCACGTTTCGGTGCTGGAAAATATCATGATGTCGCCGGTGAAAGTGCTCGGCGTGAAGCGTCAGGAAGCGCGTCAGCACGCGGGTGAACTGCTGGAACGCGTTGGTTTATCGCATAAAGCCAATGCCTATCCGGCGCAGCTTTCCGGCGGACAGCAACAGCGCGTCGCCATTGCGCGCGCGTTAGCCATGAAACCGCCGGTGATGTTGTTTGATGAACCGACGTCAGCGCTGGATCCGGAAATGGTTGGTGAAGTGCTGAACGTGATGCGCGGTCTGGCGCGGGAAGGCATGACCATGATGTGCGTAACGCACGAAATGAATTTTGCCCGCGAAGTGGCGGACACGATCTGGTTTATGGATCAGGGAAAAATTCTGGAGAAATCCACGCCCGAAAACTTCTTCACGCGCCCGCAGCACGCCCGGGCTCAGAAGTTTTTGAGCGATTTGCATCACAACTGATTTTTGAATACCGCGCCTTTGGGTAAAACGCAAAGGCGCAGGATCCGGCTTTACAGTGCTTTGGTTCTTCTCTGGTTTTTATCCAGATACATCGCCTGATCGGCTTCATGCAGCGCCTGATCCGGATTAACAGCAGCAGGATTAATCGCGATAGCGCCGATGCTCGGGCCGGCGTAATCCAGCGTGCAGGAATGCAGTTTGTATTCGCCGATGAGTAAACTGCGCAGACGGTTTTTGAACGCATCCGCCGCGCGCAGCGCGTCATCAAATCCTGACGGCCCTTCTCCGGCGACGATAAATTCGTCACCGCCGACACGCCCGAGGATCTCACCTTCCGCCGCGCCCGCTTTCAGCCTTTGCCCGACCGCATACAGGAAATCATCGCCCGTTTCGTGGCCGTAGACATCATTGATCTGCTTGAAATTATCCAGATCGGTAAACGCCACCAGAACATAATTCGCCTTGTCAGCGGCCCTGTCGAACAGGTCGGGCAACGTTTCAAACACTGCGCGGCGGTTGGGCAATTCGGTGAGTTCATCGGTCAGGCTGACGGCGGTCAGCGCGGCATTCGCCTCTTGCAGCTTTTTCAGCAGCTGTTCGTTCTGAATCTGCTGGGCGATCAGTTGCGCGAAAAGCTGCAACACCTGTTCGCTGCGTTCCGAAAGTTCGCGGTTTTCGGAACTGGCGGCGCACAGCGTGCCGTAAAGCGAACCGTCCACCAGCGTCACCGGCGTGCTCACGTAAGTCATGATCCCCAGCGCTTTTGCCGCTTCGGAATCGCCCCAGATACTGGCGACATCGCAGGTATAACGGCGGCCTTCGTCGAGCGCACGCTTGCACAGCGTATCGCCCCACGGCACCGAAATCCCTTCAGGAATTTGCATATCTTGTGAGTTGCGGGAGAACAGAATGTGCTGGTAATCGCCGTCCGGCTCAATGCGGGTGAGATACGTCGATTCCATGTTGGTCACCAGCTCAAGCATTTCAAGAAGCTGTCGAACGAGTCCTTCAAGCGTGTATTCAGATTCTAACGCACTCGAAATGCGCTCAATAAGATTGTCAGACATTACTCGGGATAAACCTTTCTTTTAATGGTCGTGCGGGGAAACCCTGGGCCGCGCATTTTATCATAGTTTCCGGCGAAGTAATCCCCTGCTGGCAGGATGCGTGTTGAAAAAATGATATAACAACCTATTGAATTAATTATAAATTCACAAAGTTTATGTTAAGTCGCATTGTAAAAATAGGACAAAAACGATACGGCACGCCCCGTATTCCATTGGCGAAGTTATGTCTACTAAGATGCGCCCGGAGAGGCCTTTCCGAATAATCCGAACTGCCGGATGATCAGGTTCAACTTTTCATCTGCACATTCGGTTCTACAAGGCTTTCAATGCAAAATAAAAATTCACTCCTGCTGCTGACACTTTCCGTCGCCGTCTTCAGCGTCATCACCACGGAAATTGGCATCATCGGATTGTTGCCGAAACTCATCGAACAACTCCACGTCACCGCCACGCAGGTCGGTTTTCTGGTCAGCATTTACGCCGTAATTGTCGCCGTCACCGGCCCGTTTATTACCCTGCTGCTGTCGGGTTTTAACAAAAAAAACGTGCTGCTTTCGATTCTCTTCGTCTTCGTGGTTTCCAACCTGATTTACGCCACTACAGAGGTCTTCAATATGATGCTGGTCTTCCGCATTCTTCCGGCACTCACACATGCGGTGTTCTTTGCGGTCGCACTGGTGGTCGCCACGCAGGCCGTGCCGAAAGAAAAAAGTGCCGGCGCGGCGGCGAAAGTGTTTGCCGGTGTGGCAATCGGGCTGGTGCTCGGCGTGCCGTTAAGCTCGCTGATCGCGGAACATTTATCGCTGGCCGATGCGTTCTACTTTGCGGCGATTTCCTGTGCCCTCGCGTTCGTCGGGATCCTCTTCTTCGTCCCTTCTATGCCTGCCACGGCCAAAGTGTCCTTTGCCAGTCAGGTGAGCGTGCTGCGTAACGGCAAACTGTGGCTGACCATCGTCACGGTCACGATGATTTTCGCGGCGATGTTCTCGAGTTTCAGCTACGTGGCGGATTACCTGTCACGCGTCACGCACCTTAACAGCAACATGATCACGGCGATGCTTATCGCCTTTGGCGTCTGCGGATTCGCCGGGAACTTTGTGTTCAGCAGCTTCCTGCAAAAAAACGCCAACAAAACCACGCATCTTTATCCGGTGGTGTACGCCCTGATCTTCATCCTGGTCTGGCTGGCCGGTGATTCCCTGCTTGCCATGTGCGCACTGATGGTTTTCTGGGGCGCATTCCACTCTTCAGGGCTGGTGGTCAGCCAGACATGGCTGATGCGCGAAGCCAGCCAGGCGCCGGAATTCGCCAACAGTCTGTACATGTCATTTTCAAATCTGGGCATCACCGTCGGTTCACTGGCGGGCGGCTGGTTTATCGCCGAATTCGGTACGCGTTCAGTGGTGCTAAGCAGCATCATTTTCGCCGCCGCCGCGTGGCTCAGTATTTACATCAAACAGCGCGTGGATGCCGGTGACCGCGCCTGCCGGACACACAGAACTGAACACGCGGGGGGAAATCACATGATCTAACCGCGTGGTGATGGCACCAACGACCCGTTCTATGAAGAAAAAGCGTAAGCCTTGTCAGTCGAGCTGGCCATCCTCCGCGGCTTTGATCAGCGTATCCACCACAAAGCGGATTTTCGGTAACAGCTGACGGCTTTTCGGCCACAAGGCGCTGACAGGCATTTCGCCCCCGGAATGGCCTGTCAGCACCTCTTTCAGTTCCCCGCTTGCCAGATATTTTCCCACCAGCCACAGCGGCAACTGCGACAACCCGCAACCGGCCAGCACACCTGCCAGCATCGCGTCGCCGTCGGCAAATTCGTACGTCGCGGGCGGCGTATAGCGGCTCACTTCGCCGCGCGCGTTGCGCAGGATCCAGAATTTTGGCTGGTTGCGCCGCACGCCCACTACACAGCGGTGCTGACTGAGTTCTTCCGGTTCATGCAGTTCACCGTACTGCGCGAGATACTCCGGCGCGGCGCAGATCACCAGTTTTTGCGTAGTCAGACGGCGTGCTATCAGTCCGCTGCTGTCGGTCAGTTCGCCGATACGCACCACCAGATCGATGCCTTCTTCAATGGGATCGATAAACCGTTCGCTGAACGTAATTGTCATTTCCAGCTCAGGGTATTGCCGGATAACGGCCAGCAGGTGCGGCATGATCCGCTGCCGCCCGAATGCCGCCGGTAAATCCACCCGCAACCGGCCGGAAGGTTTCGCGGTATGCGACATCAGTTCCGCTTCCGCCTGTTCGAGAATTTCAATCGCGTTCTGGCTGCTTTGCAGATAACGCTCACCGTCCGGCGTCAGGCTGAGCCGCCGCGTCGAGCGCTGAAAAAGTTGCAGCCCGAGCCGTGCCTCGAGACGCCCGACGCTTTTCGCCACCGCCGATTTCGTCAGCCCCAGCCGTTCCGCCGCCGCGGTAAAACTCCCGCACTGCGCCGTGGTGACAAACGCCGTGATACCCCCCAGATGATCTGTTTTGCGCATTACTCTGCTTCCCGCTCATCAAAAGCAGCCTGAGCCTGAATGACATCGGCGGAATGATTCAGCGTCCAGGCATACAATGCCTGAAAAGGCGCTTCCAGAGTGCGCCCCAGCGGCGTAATGCTGTATTCGACAGCTATTTGTGAGGAAGGGATAACGCGGCGGGCAACAATGCCATTACGTTCAAGACGGCGCAGGCTTTGCGTTAACGATTTTTGAGTGATTCCGTCCAGACAACGTCTGATTTCATTGAAACGCAGCGGCTTAGCACAGAGCACGGTGAGGATCAGAACAGCCCATTTATCGGTGATCTGATCCAGCAGTAAACGGTTTGAAGCACTGCGACAACTCACTTGCGTAACTGCCTTTGGCACGGCATTACCCGACATAGGGTTTCCTCATATAGACCAGATGAATAAAAGGTGCCTGAATGATACTAAGTATCCATTATATACTATAAAGCCTTTTTTAAGAGGCGTCATTTATGCCGTCCGGCGACCAGAATGAAACCATGGCTACGCTCGCCGTCACGGAATCCCTTTAATGCCATGACAAAATAACCAAACCCTATTTCCCGGCGGCAGATTTGCTGTCGGGCTGAACGCAACCCTGAGCAAAAACTGGAGCGCCACGGCTAAAGTGAATACACTCGTCGCCAGTGACGCGAGCAATGAAGTTCATGCGTAACTGGGCGGTGAGTATAAGTTTTAATTAGCAAAACTTAAAAATCATGCTCGCGTTCCGCAAAGCCCCGGCCCTCTCAACAGCCGGGGCTTTTTTGTGTGCTGAATGCTTATTTACTCATAACGCTTAATTCATCGTCTGTGACGACTCCCCGCCCCATCCGCCCCCCAGCGCCTTATACAACCGGACCAGCGCGAGCGACACGCTGGCATCGCTGACCACCAGCGTCTGCCGCGCCGCGATCAGTTCCTTTTGCATCACCAGCACATTGAGAAAGTCCGTCGCGCCTGCAACATATTGTTTTGATGCAGCGTCCAGCGCCGCACTGTCATTATCCACGCGAATTTTCAGCTGGCTGCGCTGCCGCTGCCCGGTGTCGTAATCCACCATCGCGTCATCCACTTCGTGCCAGGCCTTTAATACCGTGTTCTGAAAATGCAGGCTGGCTTCCTGTTGCTGCGCTTTTTTCAACGCTAACTGACCGCGCAGACGCCCGCCTTCAAATATTGGCAACGTCAGGCCGGGGCCGAAACTGTAAAGCTGAGATCCCCAGTTTCCCAGCTGGCTGAACTGCATCGCCTGTATCCCGACATTGCCGCTCAGGGTGATGCGCGGATAAAAATCAGCCGTGGCGACGCCAATGTCTGCCGTTGCGGCATGCAGCTGTGCCTCAGCGGCGCGGATATCAGGCCGCCGCTGCGCCAGCTCAGACGGCAACCCGACCGGCACTTCCGGCGGCGTCAGCGGCAACGGTCTGGCGCCGCGAAGCCGCTGCGTTAATGCCCCCGGTTCCTTACCCAGCAGATAACTCAGCGCGTTGATAAGATGTGCTTCCTGCTGTTCCAGTACCGGCAGGGTGGACCCGACAGCCGCCACCTGCGCCTGCGCCTGCGCCACTTCCAGCTGCGTCGCCACGCCGTCTGCCATTCTGATGCCTGTCAGTTTCAGGCTGTGACGGGCGATATCCAGATCCTGCAAGGCGTTTTCACGCTGTAACTGCACGCTGCGCAGCCGGAAATAATCGCTGGCCGTTTCAGCCTGAATGCCGGTCAGCACCGCGCGGCGTAAATCCTCACTGACTTCAACGCGCGCACCGGCGGATTCCCGCGCGCGACGCAGCCGCCCCCACATATCGACCTCCCACGAAACCCCGACGCCAGGTTGCCAGACGCTGTAGGCTTCCTTGCCTCCCAGCCCTGAAATATCCTGCAAACCGTTCTGACTATTTCGGGCGCGCTGATACGACGCCGATCCGGTGACGGACGGCAAACTTTCCCCCGTCACCACGCTGTTTTCCGCCTGCGCCTGCAACAGCCGCGCGCCCGCCGCCTGAATATCCAGATTTCCCTGCGCAGATTCTGCGATTAACGCGGTCAGCGTATCGTCGTGGAAAATATTCCACCAGTGTGGATCAAGCCCCTGTTCTACGACGTGACTTACCGCCTTTCCCTGCGGCCACGTCGGCGGACTTTTCACAACCGGCGCATTAAAATCAGGCCCCACCATGCAGCCGCTCAGCAGTAAAACGCTCAATGTTAACCCTGCGTTTTTCATTGATCCGCTCCTGGCGTGCCGGTGTGAATGGTCGCTTCTACCGCCATGCCCACCAGCAGCCGTGCGGCCTGTTTCTGCCCGGCCTCGATTTCAATTTTTACCGGGATACGCTGGACCACTTTAGTAAAATTACCGGTGGCGTTATCGGGCGTAATCGCCGAAAACGTCACGCCGGTCGCCGGTGCAAAGCTGTTGACCACGCCGTGCAGCAGGGTTCCGCCCAGACTGTCCACGCTGATATCCACCCGCTGCCCCGGCCTGACATGTTCAAGCTGCGTTTCCTGAAAATTCCCCACCACGTAGGCGTTATTGAGCGGCACTACAGCCAGCAGCGGCGTGCCCGGCGTGACATACGCACCTTCCCGCGCCACGCGCTGCCCGACCCAGCCCGCAACCGGAGCAACAATGTGCGTATAGGATAAATTCAGCTTCGCCGTCTCCTGCACGGCCTGCGCCCGTTCCAGTTCTCCTTTTGCGCGCTGACATTCCGTCTGCAATACCACGGTTTTGGCTCTGGCGGCGTTCAGCGTGGCGTTATCCCGCGCCACATTCGCCTGTGCGGTATCGATGCGCGAACGAGCCAGCTGCGCGTTTTGTTTACTGCCAGCCCCTTGCGCGGCCAGATCGCGATAACGCGCCAAATCCGCTTTGGCAAAAACGTAACTGGCCTGGCTGGCCGCCAGTGTGGCGGCTGCCTGCGCGATCATCGACTGCTGCTGCATCAGGCTGGCTTTGGCATTATCGACCGCCGCCTGCTGCACGTTCACACTGGCCACCGCCGCATTCAGTTCCGCACGCAGATCCCGGTCATCGATTTCCACCAGCGTTTGCCCCTGCTCCACATACTCATTGTCTTTCACCGCCACCTTCTCAATCTGGCCGGTAATACGCGGCGTCACCACGGTGTAATCTGCCCGGATAAACGCATCATTGGTGCGCTGATCGGCCTTATCCGCCAGCAGCCAGAAGTAAATCATCCCCGCCACCAGCAGGATGACCACGCCGGAAACCGCCACGGCATTTTTTTTAAATCGCATGATCAAATTCATGTTCAAACCTTAAGAAATTGAAGGGCTGGCAAGCGGACGCGGTGGATAAACGCGCGTTGCCATTAACGGAATAAAGAGGATCAGAATGACGGTCAGCACGACCATGACCTGATAAACATCAGCAGACGCCAGCACCACGGCCTGCACGTGGATTTGCTCCGCCAGCGCTGAAAGGCTTTCGCTGCCGGAGTGAGAAAACGACAGCCCCTGCCCGCTGTTTCCCCACTGATTCACCAGCGTGTTGGAGTGAAAATGCTCGCGCGCGGTGCTCAGCCCTTCGAGCACGCCGGTTCCGGCCACCGCCGCCATACCTTTCACGGTGTTAAACCAGGCCGAGGCAAATGGCCCTTCGGCGGGCGGTAAACCGTTGGTGGCCAGCAGAAGCAGCGGGATCACCGCCATCGGCTGCCCGAGGATTTGCAGCATTTGCAGGCCGTAAAAATTATTGCGGATCCAGTCCGACGTCATCGCACTGCCGAGGTAACAGGTCACCGCGATCAGCCCCAGCCCGCAGGCCAGCACCCAGCGGCAATCGACCCGGCGGATATTGCACAGCGCCGAGACCAGCGGCAGCGCCGCCAGTTGCCCGAGCGCGACATAAAGTGCCAGCGGAGCCGTCTGCACAGGCCGGTAACCGCGGATTTCCGCCAGATATCCGGCCGGAACCCCCGGTACTGCCACCAGGATCACCAGCACGCCGCCCAGCGTAATCAGCGAGAAGGTGAGATTGCGCCGCGCGAGTTGCTGCACTTTGAAAAATGGCAGCGGATGAAACCACTCGTTGACCATAAACAGCGTCAGGGTCGTCAGCCCCAGCAACAACATCCGGCAGATGAACGGCGAATCCAGCCAGCCCAGCCGCGTGCCTTGTTCCAGCACCACCACCAGCGAGGTGATAGCCGGTAAACCGAGCAGCAGCCCCACGCCGTTGAACTGCGCAAAACGTTCAAGCCGCAGCGGGTCTTGCGGAATGCCCCAGTGCACGGCGGCAATCGCCAGCAGACAAAGTGGAATGATTTGCCAGAACACCATTTGCCAGCCGGTGTATTCCGTCCATAACGCCGCCAGCGGGATGCCGAGATTCGGCCCGAACGTGGCTGTCAGCGCATACGCGCCCAGACCATAAAGCTTGATCCCCGGCGGTAAAAACCGCAGCGCGGCGCTCATCAGCATCGGCGGCAGGCAGCCGCCAAACAGCCCCTGCACCGTCCGCAGGACATAAAGCACGGGCAGATTGGGCGCAAACGGGCAAAGCACGCCCGCCACCATGAAAGCGGCGGTGACGCCGAGGGTGAAACGCCGCAATGACAGCGTGGCCGAAAACCAGGGCGCAAACGCCATGGCCGCCACCTGCGCCGCTTCATACAACGTGGTGAGCCAGCTCCCTTCGTCATAGCTGATAGACAGCACGCCGCGCACGTCGGTCATCGCAATATCGGTGACGTGTTCGTTTAATCCGGCCACCAGCGAGGCCAGCAAAATGCCCGTCAGCCCCGTCATGATGCGCAGGTCAAACGTCGCCGCTGGCGGCATAGCTTTAGGTTGCGCAAGTGTTTGCATTACTTATCCCTTCCAGATGATCAGGGGCTCAGTCTAGAAAGTTGGCGCAGCGGGAGGAATTGCGATGTTTGCAGCCGAGGCGTGCGTCTGGCGCACGTGACAGGTGCATACAGAGGCATTTATTTACCAGGGCGGGTTACCCAAGATAGGGTCTTTATCATTCACAGAAAGGATACGCGATGTTCACCAATATTCTCGTGGCGCTCGACGGGTCGCCGCAATCGCTGGCGGTCATTGAACTAGGCCGGAAAATCAGTGCCGGAAAACCGGCCAATCTGCATATTTTATGCGTGGTTGACGGGGCGTATTTGCTGCCCGGCGTACATCATTTCTTAGCGGAAAACCCCGCAAATAACGAAGCCAGCGACGGGCTGGTTTACCCCCCGGCAAATCACGAATATCACGAGGCGCGGCGCATCGTGAGCCACGCCGTGACGGAACTGACGGCAGACAACCGCCACGTCAGCGGGCTGATTGTCGGCGGGGAACCAACGGAGGTGATTATCCGGGAAGCGGCCAGACTGAAGGTGGACTTAATCGTGATGGGACACCGGCATTTATCCTCGCTGCAACGCTGGGTCGAACACTCCATCGTGAAAGAAGTGATCGACCTCGCAGCCTGTCCGGTGCTGGTGGAAAATCAGGAAACGGAGCCGTCGTGCTGACACGGATCACGCGCTAGCGGAATGGATACATAAATCATGAATGGTGCGCCGCAGCCACTGATGGGCGGGATCATTCTGGAACCGCGGATGCCAGGCCTGAACGATAGGAATGGCATCCAGCTCCACCGGCAGCGGGAAGGCGCGCGTTCTGATCCCCATCGTTTTTACCGCCTGCACGACATGTTCCGGCAACGATAAAATCAGATCGGAATTCCCCAGCGAAAACACGCCGGAATGGAACGTCGGCACCACCAGCGAAATGTGGCGCACGAGGCCCAGTTCTGCGAGCCGCTTATCGATAGGCCCGCGCGCGCGTCCACGCCGGGATACGCTGATCTGCTCATAACGGGTGAATGATTCCGGGGTGATTTCATGGTCGAAAATCGGATGGTCTTCACGCGCCAGCCCCATAAAATGCGTGGAAAACAGTGATTGTACGTGAATATCATCTCCCAGCGGACGCATCGCGCTGATGTAAAGATCGACCTTGCCGTCGCGCAGACTGTCTTCGTCGCTGCCATTTTCCGGGGTAAAGCGTAAACCGACGTTATGCGCCTCCTGCCGTAAACGGCTGAGCAGGATCCCGCCGAACGCGCTGATAAAAACGTCGTTGGCGTGCAGCGTAAACGTGCGTTCCAGCTGCGATAAATCCACAACCGACTGCGGCTGCAACAGCCGGACGGCCTCGCCCATTATCTGATGTACTTCTTCCCTGAGGGCCAGCGCCCGCGGGGTTGGCACCATTTTTCGCCCGGCCTTGACCAGGATCGGATCGCCAAGCTGATGACGGATACGGGTCAGCGTCCGGCTCATCGCGGGCGCGCTTAAATTCATTCTGCGCGCCGCACCAATCACCGAGCCTTCGTCCAGCAGGGCATCAAGAGCAATAATCAGATTTAAATCAGGGGTTTTCATCATCATTCATATTGGAAACAAGCCGTTCCATAACATAGCCAGAAAGGCGCTGGCCGCAAAGTGAAAAACGTAAAAGCATTATAAAGACGCCGTGCGGCCTGATAACTGACTTTCAATCACCCGAGCCGTGCGTGGCACGCAATCGCCATTAACCTCAGGAGGAGATGAAAATCTCCGGGTGCCGTCAGGCAGCGTTAGCCGGAAGCCCCGGATCTTACTTTTAGTCTTTGCCCTTGCCGAAATACGTTCCGCTGTACGGAACGGGCAGGTAATCGTGAAAGAGTTGTCGGAGGGTTTGCTCAGGTTCTATATCGGCGAAAAGATCCGGATACAGCGTTTTCGCCATAAACTCGGTGGCCGCAACGTGCCACGGGCTAAGGTAAAAATTCTGCCATATCACCGCCGTGTGGCCGTTATGCAGGGCTTTCAGCGTGCGCAATCCGTTCTGCTGCGCGGTTAATTGCGCCAGACTTTGCTGAACCATTTCGGGGGAAATGGCCGGACCGAGTTTCAGATCGTCTTTGTCGTTAACGTCGCCCGCACCGGTCGCGATGTAAAATTCCGGCTGCGCCATGATCACGTATTCTTCATTCAGACGACCAAATACTCCGCCGACGGTTTTACTGGCAATGTTGTCGCCACCGGCAAACGTCAGCAATTCGCCGAGACTGCCTTTCACCGCTGTCACACAGCATTCATTGCGGCGCCCCAGATGCAGCTGGAGCAACACCGTGGGTTTGGGGCCCTGGTAGGCTGCCAGCCGGTCGTGTATCACCTGCATATGCGAGCGATAAAACTGCGTGAACGCCTTCGCGCGCTCAGTCTGGTTAAACACTTCACCGAGAATCTCCACGCTGCGGGCAGTATTTTTCAGCAGATGGACACGCAGATCGATTCTCACCACCGGAATGTGCGCCGCTTTCAGCATCCGGAGCAGCCGTAAATCCGCATCGTCGTAGCGCGCCAGGCTCGGCAAAATCACCACGTCAGGTTTCAGCGCCAGCACTTTCTCAGGGTTCATTTCATCAGGCCCGCCGCCGCCCAGCACCGGAATTTTCAGCATCTGCGGGAATTTTTGCGTAAATATCGTCCAGGTCTGGCTGTCATACCGCTTTAAATCCAGCGGCCAGCCGACAATGCGTTTCACCGGATCGCCGGTTTCGAGCATTGCCAGCGTATACAACATCCGGCTTTCGCCCAGCACAATACGCTGCGGATTATCGGGGATTTCAACCTGATTCCCGTCGATATCCGTTACCGTTCGCGCCTGCACCGCCACGCTCATCACCGCACTCAGCAGCACCAGCGCGATAAGCGCCGGTCTGAAAAATACGGGCACGCGCAGCGCGCCCTTTTGACTATCACGATCAGAATTCAACACTGGCCTGTACCATCAGATTACGGGTTTCGCCTTCACGCACGCGCAGATTGCCGCCGCTGGAGGTGTAATAGTGTTTGTTAAACAGGTTGTTGAGGTTAAGTTTCAACTGCGTTTTCTCGCCGAACAGCGGGTTGTTCCACGCGATAAAACTGTCGGCCACCACATAGTCCGGCATCGTGAAACTGTTCTCCGGATCGCCTGCCCGCGTGCCGACATAACGCGCCCCGCCGCCCACGCGGAAATCCCCCGGAATGCCGCTGAACGTCAGATTATGGCTCAGATACAACGCGCCGGAATGGCGTGGCGCATTTTGCAGGCGGTTGCCGTTATTGGCGGAGTTCACGCCGTCATTCACAATTTCGGCATTGTCATAACTGTAATTGGCGCTCACATCCCAGTCCGGCAGCACTTCGCCATTCAGTTCAAATTCAGCGCCGGTGGAACGCGCTTTATCAATCGCCCGCGTTGTGCCGTTAATGCTGAGCGACATGTCGCGTTCGTCAATCCGGTACAGTGCCACGCTGGCAAACAGGCGCGGGGAAATCTGCCATTTGCTGCCCACTTCCCAGTTGGTGCCCTGCTCCGGTTTACCGACATTGCCGTCATCATCCACGTCGGTTGACGGCGTAAAGGATTTGCTGACACTGCTGTAAAGCGAAACATCTGGCGTCAGTTTGTAGATAAGCCCGGCCTGCGGCAGGAATTTGTTGCCTTCACTGTCGAGCGTCTGAACCACCGGATCAAAGCCTTTCGACGCGCGCTGTTCGTAATGCTGATAACGCCCGCCGACCACGGCAATCCAGTCCGACGTCAGCGAAATGCTGTCTTTGGCATAGACCGAACGGCTGTGAATACGGTTCAGGTTATTGCCGTTGGCGGTGTTTTCCGTGGTGCTGTCAGTGACCGGCGAGAGGATGTCGTATTGCGGATCAAAGTAATTGAAGCTGCTGTTCGCCTTGCCCTGATACTGGTGTGCGCGATAGGTCTGATTCATCTCATAATCCGTGCCCAGCACGATATCGTGATTCATCCCCAGAATATCCTGAGAGCCCAGCAAGTCCCACGAAACGTATTTGGTTTTGTGGTTAAAGCCGCGGTTGGCGTCGGCGCGCCGCGTCACTGCGCCGGTGGTCGTGTTGACCGCCGTCACCCTGACTTCATCATTGTTGTAGCGGCGCTGGTTCCAGCCGAGGGTCAGGCGGGTGCTCCAGTCATCGCTGAACTGCCAGTCATAATGGGCGTTCAGCGTTTTATTATGGCCCCAGGCGCGGTTTGCTTTGTCGTCCAGACGGTCTTTATAGTTGATATCAATCGGTTTGCCGTTGATAAATGCCGTGCCGCGATCGTAAGGAATGTCGTAGCGGTAATCGGAATAGCTGATCAGGAAGCTGGATTTTTCGCCATACCATTGCAACGACGGCGCAACCAGCGTGTGTTTATCGCTGCCAAAATTGCGCCAGTAATCCTGATTTTGTTTTTCCGCAATCAGGCGGAATGCAAAACCGTTGCCGAGCGGGCCGGTGACGTCAATCGTGCCCGCGCCGCCACCTTCGCTGGAGGAACGCCCGCTGATTTTGGTGTGCCAGTCGTATTGCGGTTTTTTGCTGACGACGTTGATCACGCCGCCCGGATTCTGAATACCGTACAGCAGCGATGCCGAGCCTTTCAGCACTTCGACGCGCTCGGTGGTAGCATCAAAATTCAGCCCCTGACTGCTGCGCACGCCGTCGCGGTAAATCGAACCGTCGGAGTTCGAACCAAATCCGCGGCGGACAAACCCGTCCTCAGTGCCCGCCAGCGTATTGCCTTCGGTGACGCCGCTGACAAAACGCATCGCGTCCGACAAACTGGAAGCCTGATAATCCTCCAATTGTTGCTGCATCACTACGCTGACCGACTGCGCTTCATTGAGCCGCGAAGTCGGCGTTTTGCTGGCCACGGAAGTCTCGCTGGCGCTGTAACCCTGCCCGTCTGTTTCCTGTCCGGACACCGTGAGCGTATTGCTGTCCCACGCAGAATAACTGATCCCCGGTGTCAGCAACGCGACACCATAAATAGCGGCCATAATTGCCGGATGGCAATTCCGTTTAAAAGAAACCGTCCTGTTATTATTCATTTCATTACGCCTGATGTTTTTTATTTTATTATTTCCGTAAATTCATTCCGGATATTTTAAGAAACCACCCGATTTCGCAGGGAACTATTCCCGCAACTTCCCCATGGGTTATTTCCTGCACGTTCACCGGGTCAAAAAAAACCGCTGTAATGCAATTGATAATCATTCCAACATGTGAAAACGTAGTAGTAAATGAACAATTTCATGTCTCTACTACATTAATCGTTAAAAAAACTCACACAGTTACCGGGTTGAAAAAAAACATAACGAACTGATTTAAAATAATTAAACTTCAAAAACACCTTCCACAACTTGAACCCTTTCGCCCTGAATCTTGTGAATTGAACCGTTTTCATAGCGGACAAATCACTACATTTGATAAGATAAAATTCCTCTCAGAAGCACTGACGCTTACCCATACACTTTTAAAGCAAAGGGATCGGGTTCATTCCATGGCCGCCACTCCGTTAAAAAAACGTATTGATGTATTTGGTGAACGTTATCGTGCGCGGGCACCCGCACTTTCACCACGCTTACAGGCCGTGGTGAGATATATCTATGACAATCGTGAGACTGTTCTGGAATCCACGGCATTAGAAATTGCTGCCGCAACGGAAACCTCGGATGCCACCGTGATCCGCGCAATTCAGGCATTAGGGTTTGCCGGTTTGCGTGATATGAAAAAAACGCTGGAAGCGTGGCTCGGCACGGCGATTAATTCAGAAGAAAAGATGATCACGACGGTCAGCGAGCTGGCCTGCGATATTAATTCCGGTATCGATTTCGTTCTCGATGGCCATAAACGTGCGTGCGATACGCTTTCGGAACCCGGCAACCGGCAGGCGATGTCTGAAGCCGTCGCGTTGCTGATTGGCGCGCGTCAGGTGGGGCTTTTTGGCATTAATGCCTCGGGAATTCTGGCGGATTACAGCGCGCGGCTTTTCAACCGCATTGGCATTCAGGCCGTTTCGCTTAACCGTTCCGGCGTCGCGCTGGCGGAACAGCTGATCAGCCTGCAACGTGGCGATGTGCTGATTATGATGGCGCAAAAAAACGCGCACAAAGAAGGAACGACCACGGTTCGCGAGGCAAAACGTCTGGGGATCCCGATCATTTTGCTGACGCACGCCACGGAATCTTTCTTCGCCAAAGAAGCGACCCTCGTGATCAACGTGCCACGCGGCGGCGAAAATGGCCGGATGCCGCTGCATGGCACCGTGCTGGTTTGTCTGGAAATGCTGATATTATCGGTCGCATCCGCCACATCCTCCCGCACGGTCAAAACCATGACCCGCATTCAGGATTTATACCGGACACTGAAACCGTCAAACAAGAAGTGAGACGTTATGATCTGCGTTTTTGGCCATCTCAACCCGGGCAGTGACACTATTTGCAGCGCGCTGGTCACCGCCGCCTGGCTTAACGAGTAGAAAGGCCTTCACCACGGTGAAGGCCTTGTGTTTCGGACGATAGCAGCAACGGCAAATCAGGTGCGGATTTGCGCCCACCACAGCCGCGCTTTCATTCCCCAGTAAGAAGTCCAGCCGGTCGTTGTGGCAATCACCTGCCCTTTATCAATGACAACGAACGTCGGGGTGACGCCAATATCCCACTGTGCCGACAAATCGCCGCGGGCATCGTTAACCACCGGCATGTGAATGCCCTTTCCGCGCAGATAACGCTCCAGCGTGGCGTTATCCCCTGAACGCAATGCCACGGTCAGGACGTTCTCCCCTTCTTCTGCCAGCCGGGAAACTGAAGGTGTGGTCATTTTGCAGACGCCGCACCACGTCGCCCAGAAATAAACCAGCAGCGGGCGCTGCTGACTTTGTTGGCTGAGCGTCACGGACTGATTGCTGAGGGTCTGCAACGGCTGGCTGCCAAAACTGGCCGGTGCCTGCGGCGCGCGCAGAAAATCCATTCCCAGCATCACGACCAAAATCAGCCCGACGAAAATCGCCCCTTCGCGCACCCAGCGTTTAAGCCTGATCATGTTTTGCCTTCGCCAGTTGTTCCTTCACGACTTTCTGCAAATCCTCCCGGGAGATGGCACCCGCAATCAGCTGATCGCCAATGATCGTCGCAGGCGTTCCCTGAATGCCCAATACCTCGGCGATTTCCACATTGGTTTTCAGTTCAAGATAACTGGCGGGCGTCACGCGAATGGGTTCCAGTCCGGCATATTTCACCGCCCCGAGCGCACTGGCTTCATCATGCTGCCCTTTTTTAGACATCAGCCGCTGGTGTACCACCAGAAACTTTTCCGGATGCTGCTCCCAGACCGTCATCGCCGCACGACCGGCAATAATGGAGCTCGCGCCGCGAAAAGGCAGCAGTTTAATCACCACTTTGATATCTGGATTTTCTTTCGCGACTTTTTCCAGCATCGGATCAAACTGCTTGCAGTAAGGACAGTTGTAATCGGTGAAGGACACAATGGTCAGCCGGGGATTTTTCGCGCCAAACCACGGCGAGGCCGGGTTGTTAAACAGCGTATCTTCCGGCGTCATCGCCAGAACCACCGGAGAAATCACCATCATCATAATCAGCATTAACGTTTTCATTATCGGGCTCCACGGGCATCTTCCAGCCCCTGTAATACGGCGTCACGGGTAAGCAACGGCGATAAGATTTCACCGGCAGGATTGTGCGGACCATAAATTTGATTAAACGGCACGGCGACGCTGCCGCGTTTTTGCAGGAAGTCATCGATCGGTTTTGACGGCAACGTCCAGTCACCGCGCAGGGCCACAACGTCGTTTTCCGTCAGGGCTTTCTGCACATCGTCGCGCATCAGTACGTTGTATTTGTTGGCTTTACAGGTCACACACCAGTCGGCGGTAACATCCACAAAGACCACTTTTTTTGCCGCCAGCGCGGTCTGAATCGCCTCTTCGGACAAGGGTTGCCAGGCAATATCATCGCGCAGTGGCTTCCCGCCTGTGCCTGAAAAGTGCGAGGCCATGACGATCACGGCACCGGCCAGAAGCGCGCCCGCCCCCGCAGTTAACGCCGAATTACGTAAGCCATAGCGGCGCAGGGAGAAGGCGAACAGCATCACCAGCAAGACACCCGCCAGCACGGCGACCGTCAGCGCAGAGAAATGGTTTTGCATCAGGCTGAGCAACCAGAGACAGGCCGACAGCATCAGCGCGCCGAGGAAAAGCCGCAGCCTTAGCATCCAGCGCCCCGGCCGCGGCAGACACATCGCCAGCCCCGGCCACAGGGCAATCATCAGCCACGGCAGACTCATGCCGATGCCCAGCATCAGGAACAGCCCCCACAGAACCGGCAGCGGTGCGGCCAGCGCGAACGCCACCGCCGTGCCGAGAAACGGCGCGGAACAGGGCGTCGCCAGCAGCGTGGCAAAAGCGCCTTCAGCGAAGTGTCCGCTGAGACCGGAACGCTGATGCGTCGCCAGACGGGTGGTCATCTTTGAGGGCAGATTAATTTCAAACAACCCCAGCAGATTGGCGGTAAATACGGCCGTGACCAGCACCATCAGCCCGATAAACCACGGACTCTGAAACTGAATGCCCCAGCCCAGCGTCTGATGGGTGTAACGGAGCAGCGTCATCAGCAGCGCCAGCGCCAGAAACGAGGTGATAATCCCGCCCGATGACGCCAGAAACTGCACGCGAATGCTTTTCCGGTTGCGCTGTTCCACCTGCAAAATACTGCCGAGTTTCATGCCCAGCACCGGCAGAACGCAGGGCATAAGATTGAGAATGAAACCACCGGCCAGTGCCATCAGCGCCACCTGCCAGAGTGCGACCGCGCCCGGCGCGCCGGCAGAAAGCGGGATCACTTTCAGGTAATTTTGCTGCGCCAGACCATTTTCCGACAACACGATACTCAGCGTTTTGCCCGTGATATCCGCCGCCTTATCGCCCCATTCGTCGGTCACGGGCAGCGTGAACCGCGCCAGTTGCCCGTCCACTTTCACCACCGGCTTGCCCAGCGAACTGCCTTCCAGCGTGTCGGTAAACACTTGCGGATTTTGCCAGCCCTGCCCGCGGTGAGCGGTGATCTGCAATACGCCGGGGCGATATCCCGCCGTCACGCTGTCTGTCAGCCCTTCAGCTATCGGCACTTTACCCATTGCCGCGGCGAACTCGCGTGCGAATTCTGCGCTGTCCGTACTGGAACGGAGATCCAGACTGAAAGGATAGTCGGTGAGAATGCACACGTTGCTGCACACCGGCAGTGTCAGCGTTCCGGCAATTGTGCCCGGCACTTCACCGCTGAGGATGACGGGCAGCGTGACTTCATCGTGATAGCCCTGGGTGGTGATGCCCGCGACATCAAAACGTGCGGGCGTCGGCCAGTACCCTGTAGCCTGTTGCGCCGTGACCGGTTTTTGCCATTCGACTGACGGCGCAATACCGCCTTCCCCCGGCGAACGCCAGTAGGTTTTCCAGCCTTTTTCGAGGCTGACAGAAATCAGCAACCGGGTTTCTTCTTCAGAAGAATCGGCAGGCTGCGCCTGTAAGCGCACTTTCGCGTGGGTATTTTGCGGGCTTTGCAGCCAGCCGGTGTCGGCAGCATATCCGGTATGCAGCCAGAGCATCAGTAAGCAGCCAGCGGCCGCCCTGAATAAATTTCGCATCGATTTTCTCCAAAAATAAAAAAGTCACATCCTGATGAAAAACAGGCGTGTTTTATTCCCGGAGTTTTTATTCCCGAAATACACAGAGCCGCAAATGCACCCGCAGGCGCGGCACGGGGACGGCCTCCGGCACAAGCAGGCGGATCGCCGCCAGATTGCCGCGTGACAAAAAGGCCAGCAGCAGGCTCAGCGCCAGAAACGCAAATTCTAAGAGGAGAGGAGGAACAGAAAGCAGCGATTTGCTGCTGAGCTCGCAGGGAGCGGGAATTTTAGCGATTTCAGAAGTCGTGGATGACGCCTGCGCCGTCGCCGTTTCCTGATGCACGATTGCGGACAGCGCATTCAGCCCGGCGATGCGCTGCGTCATACACGTCAGTATGACCAGACAGGCCAGGCAAAAATAGAGCAGTGCTGAACGCCGTTGTTTATTCACATTTCCCTCGCAAGCAGGCCGCCATTCTAACGGCCACTCAAACATTCACAAGATGTATGAATCATGAATTACAAGAATTTACGCTCAATAATCTGCGCTGCGTGACTCGTTTAGCCGTCAGGCACGTGCCACCGGGACATCGCTCAGACGGGTGGTCCATGCAGGGGATAACATCTCGCGCTTCATCTGCCAGTCCCGCGAGATCCCCTGCCCGGCGAACCACAGCGTCCCTTTTCCTTTATCATTGATTTCATCGAAAAGCGTCATCAGCGCATCGCTGTTGGCACGCGGCGCGCGCTCATCAAATAAGTGCAACTGGGACACGCCCTGACTGAAAAAATCCCCCAGCATTACGCCTGCTTTCTGATACCGGTGCCCTTCTTTCCAGACATCATCCAGACACTTTGTTGCAGCGAAGATAATGTCGCGGGTGTCCTGAGTGGGCGTAATCAGCCGGGTACTCGCCAGATTTCCATAGTAAATCTCCCCTTCCGCGAACGGGCTGGTTTTGACAAAGACGGAAATCTGCCGGCAAAACTGATGCTCTGCGCGCAGCTTTTCAGAAGCCCGCGTGGCGTAATAACAGATGGCTTCACGCATTTCCTGATACGCCGTCACCCGCGTGCCGAAAGACCGCGAGCAAACAATTTCCTGTTTGGCGGGCGCAAATTCGTCAAAGCCTAAACAAGGTTCGCCGCGCAGCTCGCGCACGGTGCGTTCCATCACTACATTAAAATTCTTCCGGATAAACCACAGGTCGCATTCGGCAAGCTGGAGCGCCGTTTTAATCCCGGCGTCATTCAGTTTTTTCGATATCCGCCGCCCCACGCCCCAGACCTCTTCGACCGGTACATACGACATCAGCTTTTTCTGACGAACCGGATCAGAGAGATCGATAACGCCCTGACTTTTTGTCCATTTTTTTGCTGCGAAATTGGCGAGTTTTGCCAGCGTTTTCGTCGGCGCAATGCCGACGCCAAGGGTCAGCCGCGTATGTTGTTTCACCGTGTCCCTGATTTCCTTGCCGAAGCTTTCTAAATCGAGATCCCCCGGCAACCGGCTGAGATCGAGAAAGGCCTCATCGATGCTATAGATTTCGATTTTCGGACATAACGCGCCCAGCGTCTCCATCACCCTGTGGCTCATATCGCCGTAAAGTTCGTAATTGCTGCTGAAAACCACCACGTTATGTTGCTGAAAAAGTGCCCTTTGTTTGAAGTACGGCGCGCCCATTTTGATTTTGAGCTTCTTCGCTTCCGCCGAAAGCGCAATCACGCAGCCATCATTATTGGACAACACTACGACCGGTTTGCCTTGCAGGTCAGGGCGCCAGGCGACTTCACAACTGGCGTAGAACGAGTTCACATCAGCGAGTGCGTACATTGCGATGCATCGTGCTGATAACGGTGGTGACAACGCCGACAATCTCGACTTGCCGGTCTTCATTCAGCGGAATAGGCGCGTAGGACGGGTTTTCAGCCCGCAGATGAGGATACGGATGGAGCATCAGTCGTTTCACCGTAAATTCTCCGTCCAGACTGGCGACAACGATATCGTTGTGAGCCGGTTTCAGGCTGAAATCGACCAGCAACATTGAGCCATCGATGATCGCCGCGTCCCGCATGGAATCGCCGGAGACTTTAAGCACATAGGTAGAAGAAGGATGCGCAATCAGGTGCGCCACCAGATCGATACCCTTCTCCACATAGTCCGCCGCCGGGCTGGGGAAACCCGCTGCAATAGGGTTTAAATACAACGGGATATCCGTTTTTTGCTGCCGTGCGGCGATTTTGTAAAGCATCATGAGTGGAGTTCCTGCAAACATACTGTATTTATATACAGTATAGTTAATCAGGTGCTCAGATCAATGGCTGCCAGCACAGATCAGCAGGCCCCGCGCCGCCTGCGCGACTATCGTGTTGATCTCGCAGAGAAGAAATTTTGGCGATTTTAAATGCGTCAGATTGAATTTCCGCAAGCGGCCGCCCTCACCTTCTCCCGCTGCATAATCAGGCTCAGCGCAGCCGGAAGCAGCGTAAGCGTGACGAAAGTGGCGACAATTAACCCGCCGATAATCGCGTAAGCCATCGGCCCCCAAAATACCTGTTCGGCGATCGGCAGCATCCCCAGTATTGCCGCGCAGGCCGTCAGCAATATAGGTCTTGAACGGTGCCCGGCGGCGGCCTTGATGGCGTCATCACGGCCCATCCCGGCGATAACGTTATTATCCACTTCGCTGATCAGGATCACCGCGTTGCGGATAATCATTCCCGCCAGCGCGATAACCCCCAGCAGGGCGACAAAACCCATCGGCGTGCCGGTGGGCAACATCGCCAGCACAATGCCGATAAGGCCGAACGGAGCCATGAATAAGGCCAGTAGCATGCGCGAAAAACGCTGCAACTGGATCATCAGCAGGATCAGCATCACGCACAACGTGACCGGCAGCACGGCATACACCGAACCGTTGCCTTTATCTGACTCCGCCACTACGCCGCCCTCCTCGATTTTATATCCGGAAGGCATCGCCGCACGGATACGCGAAACCCGCGGCGCGAGTTGCTGCGATACGGTTTCAGCATGCAGCCCCGGTGCTAAATCCGTCTGAACGGTAATGAACGGCAGCCGCTGGCGACGCCACACAACCGGATCGTCAATCCCCCAGACCGGTGTCGCGACCTGACTTATCGGGATTTTTTGCCCCGTTGCGGTGGTGATCATCAGGCCCGACAGCGTGGTGATATCCTGACGCTCGCGGTTGTTCGCCCGCAGAACAACATCAATCAGCCGGTTTTTATCCCGGACGGTGGTGACGACGCTGCCTGACCAGACGGTGTTAAGCAAAGCCGCAAGACTTTCCGAAGAAACGCCTGCCGCACGCGCTGCCGTCTGATTCACCCGCAGCGTTATTACCCGCTCGGGCTCTCCGGCGGTCAGATTCACTTCGCGCGTAACCGGAACCTCACCCAGCGTGGCAGCGAGATGTTGGGCGATCTGTCTGACCTTCGCATAGTCCGGGCCGCTGACGCGATATTTTACCGGCCATCCGACCGGCGGGCCGAGTTCCAGCGGGGAAACGCGCGTGGTGATGTCGCTGAAATCACGGGCTAAAATGGCCTCAAGCTGTGCGCGAAGCTTGTCACGGTCTTCCAGATTTTTGGCGACAATGACCAGCTGCGCCGTATTCTCGTTATCCAGTAACACATCCATCGGCAGATAAAAGCGCGCAGCCCCCGATCCGACATAATCCGAATAGTGATCGACATTCCGGTTACCTTGCAGCGCACGTTCCAGGCGTTCAGTTTGCTGCGCGGTTTCTGTCCAGGAAGCATTCGCGGGAAGCGTGAGACTCACCAGTAATTCCGGCCGGTCGGAGGCGGGGAAGAATTCCCCCTGCATAAACGTCGTCGCATACATCGCCATCGCCAGCAACAGACAGGCAATACTCAGCGTGCCCCACCGGTGAAGCAGCACATAATTCAGCAGACGCAGGTAGAAACGCATTAACCGGCCACACTTTTCACCGTGCGATGCAAGCTTTGCGGGTAAAATCCACGTCCCGATCAGCGGCGAAAAAAGAATGGCGACCACCCAGGAACACAGCAACGCGATAAGCACCACGGCGAACAGGGAGTAACAATATTCACCGGCGCTTGAGGCCGCGAAGCCCACCGGAATAAAACCGGCAATCATCACCAGTGTGCCGGTAAGCATCGGGAATGCCGTCGTTTCAAAAGCGTAGGTGGCGGCGCGCCAGGCCGAATCTCCCGCCTCGATACGCGACACCATCGCTTCAACGGTGATCATCGCGTCATCCACCAGTAACCCGAGCGCAATGATCAGCGCGCCCAGAGAAATGCGCTGTAACCCGATTCCCGCCAGCATCATGCCGATGAACGTCATGGCCAGAACCACCGGAATGGCCGCCGCCACAACCAGCCCGGCGCGGGTGCCGAGTGAAACAAAAGAGACGGCTAATACAATGAAAACGGATTCAATCAGCACCCGGATAAAGCTACTGACGGCCTGTGAAACCACCGCTGACTGATCGGCCACTTTGACCATTTCAATGCCGTGCGGGAGGCGCGTGCGGATGTCCGCCATCCGGTCATTGAGCGCTTTGCCAAAGGACAGCATATTCCCGGCGGAAGCCATAGAAATCGCCAGCCCGATAGCGGGTTGCCCGTTAACACGAAATTCGGGTGCAGGCGGCTCGGCATCCTGACGGCTTATCGTCGCGATATCCGTCAGCGGAATGTAGCGCCCGGCGATGTGCAGCGTCACCGCCTGCAAACTTTGCTCAGACGTCAGGGAGCCGCTTACGCGCAGGGCGATATTTTCACGATCGCTGCGCAAAACACCCGCAGGTTCGACCGCATTTTGCGCTTTCAGGGCGTCGGTGACCTGCTGCAAATCAATGCCCATCCCGGCGAGCTGCGCGGGCGAAAACGCAATCACAATGTTTTCTTCCTGAATGCCCAGCAGGCGGGTTTTGCCGATGTCCGGCAGCGACATCAGGCTGCGGCTGATATCTTCCACGCGGTCGCGCAGTTCACGCGGCGAGTAACCCTCAGCGGTAAACCCATAAATCGTGCCAAACGTATCATCGAACTCATCGTTGACCGACGGCCCCTGCACGCCTGCGGGCAGCGACGGGGCGATATCCTGCATTTTTTTACGCACCTGATACCAGATGCCTGCAACCTCTGCGGGCGGCGTATCATCACGCAAGTTAACGAAAATCACCGATTGCCCGGCGCGGGTCTCGCTCTCAACGAAATCAAGATACTGGATTTCCTGAAGTTTTTTCTCCAGCGTATCCGTGATCAGATTGACCGTATCCGTCACGCTGGCACCCGGCCAGCTTGCAGAGACTACCGCCGTTTTAATGGTAAACGCCGGATCCTCGTTGCGCGGCAGTTGCTCATAACTGAAGACACCGGCGGCCATGAGCAGAAGCATAAAAAAGGCGATCAGCGGCTGATGTGCCAGCGCCCAGGCGGAGAGATTGAACCGGTGTACGGGAGTGGACGGCTTCATTCGCTGCCTTCCCCCAGCGTCACTTTTTCGCCATTGCGCAGTTTACTCACACCGGCAATCGCGACCGTTTCGCCGGGACTCAGGCCAGCCGAAATAAAGATTTCTTTGGTGCTGTAACGCGCTAAAACCACCGGTTGCAGGTGCAACGTCAGCGTTTTGGTATTCACGATAAAAATGGCGGGCTGGCCACCGGCGCGGGTCAGCGCCGACGCAGGCAGTGCGATCGCCGCCTGGCCTGAAGCAGGGAGAATGAGCTGAATGCTGGCCCCCAGCGCCATGGCGGGCGGCGGGTTATCGAGCGTGATACGAACACGCCATGTCCGGGTTTGCGGGTCGGCCTGCGGGCTGATATCCCGTAAATGCCCCGGCGCGATCACTGAAGAGCCGGACAGTAACGAAACGCTAAAAACAGCGCCCGCCTGTGCCGGAATCGCCTGCGGATCGGCGACATCAAACACCGCATCACGCCCGCCGCCCGAGGCCAGCGTCACAATCTGTTGTCCGGCGCTGACCACCTGCCCGACCGAGGCGCTGACCTGCGTCACGACGCCGTCTGCCGGTGCGGTCAGTTGTGCCCAGGAGAGATTTTCACGTGCGTTTTTCAGCGCATCTTCACTGCTCTGACGCCGCGCGCGTGCCGCCTGCCAGTCGGATTGTGCGCTATCCAGCTGCGTGCGGGCGATAGCACCGCCCGGCATCAGCAGCTTCATGCGACGGAGATTCAGCGCAGCCAGCTGTTCCGCGGCGCGGGCGCTGTCCAGATCGGCCTGCGCGCTGTTGAGCTGGTTGCGGCGGGTGGCACTTTCCTGCGTCGCGACAATCTGCCCGGCCGCCACACGATCACCGACATCGACCTGACGGGTGAGGATCCTGCCGTCCAGCCGGAAACCCAGCGCCACCTCTTCGCGGGCGCGGATTTCACCTGTCTGGATAACCGTGCCGGAGGCTGAAGGAAGCGGCGCAATCACCACGCGCACCGGCCTTGCGGGTACTACGGGCTGACGGGATTTATCGCCACACCCCGCCAGCACGACGACAACTATCAGCAGACAGGCGGCGGGAAGAAAGGGCAGCAGACGTCCAGCAGCACATAAATGGCGCACGCCGTGGCGGGCATAATCCGTAAAAGTAGCGGTCATGACAGACTTCCTGAATTGAGATACCGCTATTCAATCCGCTCACTGTCCAGATTCCCGCGATATTTCATCAAGGAACCGTCAAGAACCGCTTATTTATTTTCCCGCTTCCGGCTGAGGCAAACTGACCGTGATAACCAGCCCGCCCTGTTCTTTCAGCAAAGCCCGGATGCCGCCGCCATGGGCTTCACATATCGCACGGGCAATGGATAGCCCCAGCCCGCTGCCCCCGGAGTGCCGGGCGCGGGAAGATTCTGCCCGGCTGAAGCGTTCAAACATTACCGGCAGAAAACCCGCATCGACACCCGGCCCGTGATCCCGAAACGCAATCTCCACGCCGCCTTCACTGTGCGAAATTGCAATATCCAGCCGGTGGCCTTCCTGTGCATAACGCAGCGCATTTTCCATCAGAATAGTGAAGACCTGCCCGAGACGGAACGGATCCCCGACATAAGGACAGGGGATATCGGGCGTCACGGTGATGTCAAAACCGGCTTCCGCTAACTGCGGCCTGAGCCAGGCCACGCGCTCGCGCAGCAGTTCAGCCAGATCCAGAGATGTTTTATGAAGATTCAGCTGACCGGCATCCGCCAGCGAAAGCAAATGCAGTTCGTCAATCAGCCGGTTCAGATGCAAAAGCTGTTTCATGACCATCTGTAACTGACGCGGCTCCGGCTGAAATACGCCATCAAGCATCCCCTGCAACCGCCCTACCGCCGCCGTCAGCGGCGAACGCAGCTCGTGCGCCATCGCGACATGCGACGCCCGCAGTTCCCGCTCATAGCGGGAAAGTTGCAGCATCATGGCGTTGAAATCATCGGTAAACTGGATAAGTTCAGACGGGGCATTTTTCACCGCTTCAGCCCGTGTATTGAAATCCCCTTTTGTGACCGAACGGGCCACCTGCGCCAGACGGCTGAACTGCGACGAAAGCGGGCGCGCGGCTTTTAAACCCAAAAGCGCGATAAAAGGGATCACCACGACCACCAGAATGCCGACCATCATCCAGTCGGCAGAAGCAATCGAAGGATCCGAATAGCGCACGCCCCAGCCCTGATCCACAATCTCATGAAACCGCGCCAGATTAAGCTCAGGGTTACTGCGCAGCACCTCAAATTCAGCCCGCATTGCCGGGGACATGTGGTGCAACACCCAAACATTTTCGATGACAAAGCGCAGCCACATGCACAGCGCAATCAGGATCACGCTGCCGATTGCCAGCGTCAGGATACGGACACAAATCCAGCGCCAGAGGGACTGATAATGTGGGCCACTCATGGTTGCCTGAACCGGTAACCGACGCCACGCACGTTGACCAGCACGTTGACGATCCCCGCAGATTCCAGCTTTTTACGCAGGTTATAAACGTGCGTATCAACGACCCTTTCCAGCGCCTCGCTTTCCGGCAGGCAATGTTCAAGCAGATATTGCCGCGAGAACGGACGCGTCGGAGCGCGCATTAATGTGCTCAGCACACCGAACTCTGTTGGTGTTAAATCCATATAGCGCAGTTCACCCGAGGCTGCCCGGACAGCGGCGGTGAGGGCATCGGTATCAACATCAAGTCCCTGCCAGCACAACACGGAAGACACGGCCTCTGAGCCGGAAATCACCCGCCGGAGTACGGCCTGCACCCGCGCCACCACTTCGCCAGGGTTGTAGGGTTTGACAACATAATCATCAGCCCCGAAACGCAGCGCACCAATTTTGTCAGGCATATCGCCCATTGCCGTCACCATGATCACCGGAACGCGGCTTTCGCGGCGGATTGACGCCAGAACGTCCGTCCCTCTTATCCCCGGCAACATCACATCCAGCAGAATAAGATCAGGCTTCCACCGCTGCGCATTCTCCAGCCCGGATAGCCCGTCTCCCGCAATCTGCACCTCATAACCTTCACGTTTCAAATACGCATCAAGAACATCCGCCGCATCGACGTCGTCTTCAATGATCAGGATCCGTTTTGTTTGCATGTCTGCCGCCTTGACTGTTTCTTCATAAATCCCAGACAGTTTATTGACACTGCCTCTGCATACTCCGGTTTTCGGCGCGGCTGCAATCCGCTACGAACCATACGGTTGGGTGATGAGGAGTCACAATGATATCCAGAAAACTTATGCTGCACATTACCTGTTTCACGCTGTCCGCAACAGCGTGGCAGGCACAGGCCGGTGACGATGCGTCAGCGGAAACGTTTACGGTCGGGATGGGCGCACAAAGCGCCCCGCGTTACAGCGGATCAGATCAGCGTCACTGGCTGGCGGGGCCGGTCATTCAGGCGCGGGAAAACGCGTTTTTCTTCGACTCCCTGAAAGGCGTGGGGTATGACTTACAGGCAGATAACGGCCTGTATCTTGAACATACGCTGGGGTTCAGCCTGGGCCGGGCGGACAGAAATTCCACCTGGCGTGATGGTTCAAATAAACTCAAAGGCATGGGAAATATCGATGCAGCCGTCAATACCGCCATCGCGGTGGGCTGGTCTGCCACGCCGTGGCTTTCATTTGAAGGCAAAGCCACCCTGCCGCTGAGCGACGGGCAAGGCGTACACTATCAGACATCCGTCACGCTCCTGCCCGTGCAAAATAACGCTGACACCGTTGCACTCCAGTCCGCGACACTTTTTGGCGACCGGCGTTACATGAATACCTTCTATGGCGTGAGCCAGAAACAAAGCGAACGCACGGATTTCGCGCCTTATCAGGCGGCCGGGGGTTTTTATGGCGTGGACAGCAGTCTGACGTGGAGTCACCAGTTCACGCCACACTGGGGCAGCGTCGTCAGTGTAGATTACGCCTGGCTGAGCGATCACGCCGGTAAAAGCCCGATCGTTGACCAGCGCGGCGGGACCACGCTGAATCTTGGCGTGCTTTATACTTTTTAAGCATTCCCGCCGCGCAAACCCGAATTTCAAAACCGTGATCCGCTGCAAAAACACCTGCACTGAGTTTTGTTACTGTCGCCCATGAACTTACGAATGAAAGTAACATACACTTCGTATGTAATAAAAATCATAAACGACACGGGAGAATCATCATGCATAAAACCCCCATCGCGACAAAACTGCCGGAAGATTACAAACAGCAAATCATTGACGTAAAACAAAAACTACGGTCTCAGATTGGTGATGTGCAGGGGCTTTTTGATCAGGTGTGCAGCAAAATTGAATCAGAGATTGCTGCCGCCCGTGAAGAGGAACGTGCTCAGGGTTCGGCGTGGCCAGAGATCGAATGGTCAGATCTCGCCGCCGGAAAAGGATCCGGGGCGCTGATTGCGCAGGTTAAGCGTCGTGGTTGTCTGGTTGTGCGCGGAACGTTCGGGCGCGATGCGGCGCTGGCGATGGACGAGTCCATGCTCAGTTATCTGGACAATAACCATTTCGACGACGTTTACCGCGGGCCGGGCGATAATTTCTTTGGCAGTCTGGAGGCTTCGCGTCCCGAAATTTATCCCATCTACTGGTCAAAAGCGCAGATGGAGGCAAGGCAAAGTCAGGAGATCGGCGCGGTTCAGTCATTCCTCAACCGGTTGTGGAAATTCAACAGCGAAGGAAAAGTCTGGTTTAACCCCGATATCAGCGTCATTTACCCTGACCGGCTCCGCCGCAGACTGCCGGGAACGACCTCCAAAGGCCTCGGCGCGCACACTGACTCCGGCGCGCTGGAACGCTGGTTATTGCCTGCTTATCAGAACGTCTTTCGGAATATTTTCAACAATCGCTTTGACGAATATGACCCGTGGGATGCGGCGTTCCGGCCAGATGTGAATGAATATGACGTCGCTGATACCACAAAATGCTCCGTATTCCGCACCTTCCAGGGCTGGACGGCGTTGTCTGATATACAGAGCGGCCAGGGCGTTTTGCACGTTGTGCCGGTCCCTGAGGCGATGGCCTACATGTTGCTTCGCCCGTTGTTAGATGACGTACCCGAAGATGAATTGTGCGGCGTCGCGCGGGGCCGGGTTTTGCCTGTCTCAGAGAAATGGCACCCCCACCTCATTAACGGCCTTTGCAGCATTCCGCAATTACAGGCCGGAGACTCTGTCTGGTGGCATTGCGATGTGATTCATTCGGTTGCGCCGGTTGAAAACCAGCAAGGATGGGGAAACGTGATGTACATTCCGGCAGCGCCGATGTGCGATAAAAATCTGGCGTATGCGCACTCCGTACACGACGCCCTGAAACAGGGAACTTCCCCTGCGGATTTCCCGCCAGAACATTATGAAATGAACTGGAAAGACCGGTTCCGGGATACCGATCTGAATAAGAACGGCCTTCAGGGCTTAGGGCAGGACGCCGCGAAGTAATCCCATTCCCATTCAATGCAGGCCTTGCGTTTAAGGTCTGCATTGTCCCCCCGAAACAACGACAATCTGATGCCCGCAAACCCCATAAGCGCAAAGCCAACGGGTAGGTTCAGGGAAAAAACGTGCTGATTTACGATTAGCAACGCAACATTGCTTTCTTCTACGTGGCCGAACGCTTATATACATGAAACACCAACGCACATTCTCCCTTAACGTGAGGCCATGATGACTGACAGCCGCTTAATTGTGAAAAAACCCCTTCCGCCGTTTACGCGTGAAAGCGCCATCGAAAAAGTCCGGCTTGCCGAAGATGCGTGGAACAGCCGCGATCCGCAGCGCGTCAGCCAGGTGTATTCTGCCGATACGCGCTGGCGCAACCGCAGCGAATTCGTCACGGGTCAGGCCGGTGTGGTGGAATTCCTGCAACGTAAATGGGCAAAAGAGCTGGATTACCGCCTGATTAAAGAGCTGTGGGCGTTCGACGGTGAGCGGATTGCCGTGCGGTTTGCTTACGAATGGCACGACGATTCCGGCAACTGGTTCCGCAGTTTTGGCAACGAAAACTGGGCGTTTAACGCGCAGGGGCTGATGTTCGAACGTCACGCGTGCATCAACGATTTACCCATCGCTGAAGCCGACCGCAAATTCCACTGGCCGCTGGGCCGCAGACCTGACGATCATCCCGGCCTGAGCGAATTCGGGTTTTAACCGGCCGCCGTCCGGTTCAGATTGTCTTCGCGGACAAAATCGATAAACGCCTGCAAAGGCGCGGGGATCAGGCGGCGATCGTTGTAATAAAGATAAGGGCCTGAAAACGACAGCCACCACGGCTGCAAGATGGCCTCCAGCTTACCGCTGACAATGGCGGGCGCCAGCCACTCTTCGAACAGGTAGATGATACCCGCGCCCGCGATAGCGGCTTCCACGGCCAGATCCACCGCACCGCCGACGCTCACCACCAGCGGGCCGCTCACCTGCACGCTGAGGTTTTCGCCATCGCGCTCAAATTCCCAGTCCGGCATATTACCGCTGGCATAACGGCCACGCAGACAGCGATGCTCAATCAGATCCCGCGGATGTTCCGGCCTGCCCTGCGCGTCGAGATACGCGGGAGACGCCGCCGCCGCGTAACGCTGACGGCGCGGCCCGATGGGAAGCGCCACCATATCCTGCTCAAGACGTTCGTCGTAACGAATACCGGCGTCGCAGCCGTCGCGAAACACATCCTGCACATTACTTTCCGCAATAATTTCCAGCTGGATATCCGGATAACGCCGCAGGAATTCCGGCACCAGCGCAGGCAAAACCAGCCGCGTGGCGCTGACAGGAACGTTCAGCCGCAGCGTGCCGCCGGGGGTATTGCGATAACGGTTAAGCGCATCCAGCGCGGCATTCACCTCATTCATGGCGGGCTGCAAACGTTCGATCAGCGCCCTGCCGGCTTCGGTCAGCACCACTGTGCGGGTCGTCCGGTGAAAAAGCCGGATGCCGAGCTGCTGTTCTGCGCGACGCACCGCATCACTGAGCCGGGACGCATTGCTGCCGGTGACGCGCGCCGCCTCACGAAATCCACCGGCTTTCGCCACTTCAACCACTGCGTGCAACAGGGCGATATCCATCGACATTGTGCGTAGCCTCGTACAGTTTGTCCTGATTTTACCGGATAGTTGCACAACCAGCGCCCCGCTACAATCAGTGAACATTCACAGAGGAGAATTCCATGTCAAAGCCTTCCATGACTTATCGCCTGGGCGATCGCGAAGTAGGACGCTTAGGTTACGGCGCCATGCAACTGGCGGGACCGGGCGTTTTTGGCCCGGTGAAAGATGAAGCGCGGGGCATTCAGGTATTGCGTGACGCCATCGCCAGCGGTGTGAATCATATCGATACCAGCGATTTTTACGGCCCGCATGAAACCAACCGGCTGATCAAAAAAGCACTGCATCCGTACCCTGACAATCTGTGTATTGTGACCAAAGTCGGCGCGCGCCGTGATGAAAAAGGCGGCTGGTTACCGGCTTTCAGCCCGCAGGAACTGACGCAGGCCGTGGAAGATAACCTGCGTAATCTGGGGCTGGAAACAATAGACGTGGTGAATCTGCGCAGCATGCTCGACATTCATCAGCCGAAGGACGGTTCACTCGAACCGCAACTGGAAGCGCTGATCAGACTGAAAGAACGCGGTTTGATTCACCATATCGGCCTGAGCAATGTCACGGCAACTCAGGTCGCTGACGCGCAGAAACTGACGACAATTGCCTGCGTTCAGAACATGTATAACCTGGCGAACCGGCGCGATGATGCGCTGGTCGATACCCTTGCGGAACAGGGCATTGCGTATGTGCCTTTCTTCCCGCTGGGCGGTTTTTCACCGTTGCAGTCCACGTTGCTTGATGAGGTGGCTGCCACATTGCAGGCCACACCGATGCAGGTCGCGCTGGCGTGGCTGCTCAAACGCTCACCGAATATTTTGCTGATCCCCGGCACGTCGTCGCCGGAACATTTACAGGAAAATCTGGCGAGCGCGACGCTGCAATTGTCCGAAGACGTGATGGATAGGCTAAACGGAATATAAGGCCAGCCGTAAGGCAAGCCTTTCATCAGTGGCTGAAATAGCGTCTGACCGTGGGTAATATCTAAAAACCATATCTCAGCCACGCAAAAAGCACGTTGCCGTTATTGTAAGTTCCGGGGATGTAAGTGAACTGCAAATTGACGTTTTTATATCCCGCAGAAAAAAGTGGGAATAAGAATGGCAGCGGTACGTAATTAGCGAAATCCTGACGGGCGGTAATTCCGCCCGCTAATCCCAGCCCAAGACGGACATCCTTACTTTGCGTGAAATACCCTCCCTTTTCCCACCCGTAACCGGCGGCGGGTTGCCACTCGCGGTGGGAATCCTGAAATACCATCGCAAAAAGTCCACTCCAGTTGCCCTCTTCTGTATAGCGGGAAACGCCAATCCCGCCACCCCACGGCATTTCATTATAATGATCTGTTTTATGCTTATCGTACGTCAGCCGGTTATGCCAGCTTAGAAAAGGAAGATAGACATCGGTATATTGCGGTTCATTCCAGGTCAGGGAAACATCGTCTTTAAAATCTTCCCACAGGCCCGATACTCCGCTTCTGTTGCCGCCCGTGGGGTTAGCAGCCACTGCGGGTATCGTGCAGGCAATGCCTAACACCATCATGATTGAATTGAGTTTTTTCTTTATTATCATCCGTCCACCAGAGTTTGCTGAGAGCACTATTTCAGTCAATGATAGCTCATCCTCCGGCAGGGACTTTTATTGTTAATCAATAAACCTCAATAAAATCAGAAGTGCATTTTTACGCCTGCTGCCTTGCGCGGGTGGCCTCCCATTTCCCCGGTTCGCTTTTATCCGGCGTTTGAACAATCATATTAGGCAGCGCCATTTCAATATCCTGCTCGATAAGCTTCTCGATAATACGGATATTGATTTCCTGCTGAATATCCATGTATTTGTTGTAGTCGGCTGTATTGACGATATGAACCACTTCGATATTCAGGCGGTCTGTGCCAAACCCAAGAAGGTGCGCACGGTCGAATTTAGTTTCACCCACATCAATAATAATGTCTTTGACCATATCGCCGATATTACGCAGCTTATCCGGCGGCGTATTAATCGCGACACCAAAATTGAATACGATACGGCGCGTCTGCATTCGCTTGTAATTATGCAACGTTTGCTGGAGCAAAATGGCATTACCGCAGACGATCTGCTCACCGCTCAGGCTGCGTATTCGCGTGGTTTTCAGGCCAATATGTTCGACCGTTCCGGCGACATCATTAAACACAACAAAATCACCAATTTCGAAAGGTTTATCAAAACCGATGGAGAGTGACGCGAAGACGTCGCTGAGGATGGTTTGAATGGCGAGCGCGATGGCGATACCGCCGACGCCCAGGCTGGCGACCAGCGCGGTAATATTGACGCCCACATTCGCCAGAATCGACAGCAGCATCACCGTCCACACCACCGCGCGGAATATCAGACCGGTGATCACCAGCGTAACCGGGTTTCTGTGCATGCGGGGCTGACGCATAAGATCGCGTAACCACGAAACGACCGCCTGATCCAGCCACAGCGCCATCTGGAATGCCAGAACCAGGAACCACGCGTGGGTTATCGTGCTGTAAAGATGATCGGGAAGATTAACGAACCGCAGGCTGAACAAAAAGGCTGCGATAAAAATCAGTAAGTTGCTTGTCCGGTTGAGAATTTCGCCGAGCACAAACCGTATTCTGTGGCTGGCCTGATTCACCTCCCCCCAGCTTTTTACGCCTTTGCGCAAAAATGAGAGCACCCAGCTCAGCAGCCAGTAAGTAGCAAACGTCACAATCACCATCGTCGCGACGCCTGTCCAGAACTCCGGCGTCATCACCAGCGTGATGAAATCGAAATGTGATAGAAAATTCATTTTCCCTCCCGGAATTAACCGCAAACTACCAGTATAGGGAACGCAGACGCGCGGGCTGACAGAATCGGAAAGTTCGGTAAACAGAAGGAAAAACTTTAAAAGAAGAAACATTGCCGCGTCGGCGTGATCTATCATCAATAGGTAAGCTGCGATTTGCCCGGTTTACTCTGCGTCCAGTCGTGAGTCCGATGTTCTGAAAAACGTTCAACTGAGGTGCTTAATGATGTTCTGAAAAACGTTCAACTGAGGTGCTTAATTATGAAAAGAGCTTTAGTGGTGGGTTACATGTCGTTCGTTTCAATTGCATTGGTCGCAGCGCTGATCATTGGTGCCCGCAACTAAGTGCGGTTTTTTTTATCAGGGCCAGCAGGACGCTGACAGCGTCCGCCGTAAAAAACATAAGCCATCCTGCGAATGACGTTATTTTGCAGAATGGCTTTTTTATTGCCTTCATCCCCGCGCACGGGTTATGCCACTTCTCCCGCGCCCTTCGCAATAACGACCTGCTTACGCAGAACAGTCATCGCCTCTTTGTATGACATATCTTTGCGGAATAACCCTGCGGTGCCGAGAACAAACAGGTCAATTTCCGTGCCGAGCTTTTTTACCACCTCGGGAGAAATAGCACCGTCGATGGCGATGAGCGCATCGCTCTTATTTTCATTCAGCATGGTCCTGAGCCGGCGGACTTTGCTGAACGAGCTTTCTATAAAAGGCTGCCCCGCAAAACCCGGATTCACTGACATCACCATGACCACGTCTACCACGTCGAGGATTTCCTCCAGAATATTCAGCGACGTGCCGGGGTTAATCGCCACGCCTGCTTTGATGCCGCGGCTGCGGATATTGCCCAGCGTGCGGTGCAAATGGATTGGCGCTTCGGCGTGGACATAAATAATGCTGCAACCCAGATCGGCAAAACGCGCGATGTAAGGGTCCGGGTTCGTGACCATCAGGTGGACGTCATAAGGTATCGTCGCCAGCTTCGAAACGGCTTTGATATCTTCCGGGCCGAGCGCAAAGTTCGGGACAAAATGTCCGTCCATGACGTCGATATGGAACATCGCCGCACCGGCCGCTTCAAGGCTGGACAGTTCCTCACCCAGACGGGAAAAATCCACGCACATCAGCGACGGGCAAAATTGCGTGGTCATTGCTGCGCCTCCTCGATGGCGGTGATCATCTCCACCCGTTTCTGGTGGCGTCCGCCTTCAAATTCAGCATCCAGCCACGCGTCGATAATCATCTTTGCAAGCTCAGAACCGACAACGCGTGACCCAAAGGAAAGAATATTGGTGTTGTTATGTTCGCGGGACAATTTCGCCGAATACGGCTCGCTGCACACCACCGCGCGAATGCCGTGAACTTTATTCGCCGCAATGGAAATGCCGATCCCGGAACCACAAAATACAATCCCTAAGTCGGCTTCGCCTGAAACCACCGCGTCTGCCACCGCTTTGCCGTATATCGGATAATCCGTGCGCGTATTCTCATCAGCGCCTTTATCTGTCACCGTCATGCCCCGGCTAATTAAATGCCCGATGATGTCCGCTTTGAGAATAAACCCGACGTGATCACAGCCAATTGCAATATTCATATTTCTCCCATCAACCATTAACAATAAATAAAATGAAGCGGTGAACAGGGGGAATAATTCCCCCTCACCTTCGCTATACGCTTTCGAGACAATCCTGCAAATTCGATTTAATGAGCGTGACGTGCGGGCCGTAAATCACCTGAACACCTTTGCCTTTTCGGATCACGCCTTTTGCGCCGGAGCTTTTTAGCAGCGCGTCATCCACCTGATTTTCATCCAGAACCGTGATACGCAGACGCGTAGCGCAGCAGTCGACATCCGAGATATTGGCCGCGCCACCCAGCCCGGCGATAATGGTGTGCGAAATATTGAGCCCGTCCCCGTTCAGCCCAACGGTATTATTTTTCTGATCGCGCGCGGCGAGATCCTGCCGGGTATAAAGTTTAGTTTCTTCGTTATCGTCTTCGCGTCCCGGCGTTTTGAAATTAAAGCGCGTAATCATGAAGCGGAAACTGAAATAATAAATGGGGAACAGCGGGATCCCGATGAGAATAGCGTTTATCCAGTGACTCTTCGTATTCCCCTGCAAAACACCAAAGAGAATAAAATCAATTAAGCTGCCGGAAAACGTCTGGCCGACGCCGACATTAAAGATGTGGCAAAGCATGAATGACAATCCGGCCAGAAGGCAGTGCAGCACGTATAACAATGGCGCGGCGAACAGGAACGAGAATTCAATCGGCTCCGTGATACCCGTCAGAACGGCGGTCAGGGTCGCGGATAACAGTAAACCTAATACCAACCGGCGTTTTTCCGGACGCGCGGTGTGATAAATCGCCAGCGCCGCGCCGGGAATACCGAACAGATAGAACGGGAATTTACCCGCCATAAACCGCGTCGCTTCGACCGAGAACTCTTTGGTATTTGGGCTGGCCAGTTCAGCAAAGAAGATATTCTGCGCACCGGAAACCGTCACGCTGTCGATCACTTCCGTGCCACCGAGACCGGTTTGCCAGAACGGCATGTAGAAAACATGGTGCAAACCGAAAGGGATCAGCGCCCGTTCAATCACGCCGTAGATAAACGTTCCCGCATAGCCCGCGCTGTTAACCAGTCCGCCGAGGTGCAAAATCCCGTTCTGGAGGGTCGGCCAGATGTAAAACATCAGGATCCCGACAAACAGATAAGTGATGGCCGAAATGATAGGAATGAACCGCGTACCGCCGAAAAATGAAAACGTTGCGGGCAGTTCTATCCGGTAAAAACGGTTATGCAACGCGGCAACCCCAAGGCCGGTGATCACACCGCCGAAAACGCCCATTTGCAGCGAATTAATCCCCAGCGTCATGCCGAGAGCGCCGTCCGGCAACGCGCCGGGCGTCAGTAATCCGTTGATGTCCAGCATGGCATTAATGGTGGCGTGCATAATGAAAAATCCAATCGCACCGGAAATAGCGGCCACTTCTTTTTCTTTTTTCGCCATGCCCATTGCGACGCCGATGGCGAACATTACCGGCAGATTGGAAAAGACCACGCTGCCTGCACTTTTCATAACCGTGAGCAAAGCGTGAAGTACTGTGCCATTTCCCAGCACAGATTCCAGGCCGTAAGAGTGAATAGTTGTCTGGTTAGTGAATGATGCACCGATGCCCAGTAATAACCCGGCCACAGGCAACAAGGCGATCGGGAGCATAAAAGAGCGCCCGATACGCTGAAGGATGCCGAACAATGTCGATTTCATAGGATTCTCTTGTTCATGTAGGGGAACAGTTTTTTTTCATCAGAAAGGGCATTGGATCGGAGAGCCCGTTTTTGATGCCTTCGCGATAACTTCACAACAATCATTATCAATGTGAAGTTATCGCAATTGCAATCGTTTTAAAAGATCGACTTCACAATTTTAAAAGTTAATGTGAATTTACTGTAAAGCGTCAGAATGGCGGGCGTAAGTGAAGTAGCTGAATCATTGGATGCGCTAAAGACATTGCTGAGAGGAAGACGCATTTTATTCACATTAATTTATCGTAATGTGAACGTTACGCCGTTTAGTTTGACGCCCGTATTCAACAGGTTGATCCCTTGTGTTAACCTTTACGCTTCCTAATCAGTGCAGAGACGGTATGAGAAATGGCCAAAAATGAGGGTGTAGTGCAGGAATCGGACAGTGCTCTTGCGATAGGGGCACGGATCAAAATGTCCCTTTCCCAGCTCAACCCTACCGAACGCAGGATCGTCGAATGGCTCATAATCAAAGGCAATATCAGCCAGGAAACCAGTCTGCGTGAAGTGGCCGCGGCGCTGGAAGTCTCTGAACCGCTGCTGGTGAAGGTGGCGAAAAAAGTCGGGTTTTCCGGTTTTCGGGAAATGCGCACGGCGCTAATCAGCTATTTCGAGTCGCTGCCGTATGAGCGGGAAGAGGAAATCACTGAGCATGACAGCCTGGATAACGTGCTGGATAAGGTGTTTTCGAACAGCATTCAGGTGCTGAAAGAAGCGCGTTCGGTGGCTGACGCGGCCACCATCGGCAAAGCCGCGCGGCTTATTTTTCAGGCGCGACGGGTGATCATTTTTGGTGTCGGCGGTTCGGCCTCCGTCGGCATGGACTTCGAACATAAATTGCTGCGTATCGGGATCATCAGCCACGCCTACAGTGATTTCCACCTGATGCTGATGGCCGCCAGCCAGCTTGACGAAAAAGATGTGGTCATCGCTATCTCGCAGTCCGGCGAAACGCGTGAGATGCTCAACGCCGCTCATACCGCCATCGCGAACAAAGCAAAACTCATCTGTATCACCAATGACAACGGCTCCCCGCTTTCTCAATGTTCTGATTTATCTATTTTCAGCCCGGCAATGAGTGGCCCGCTGCTGGGACAAAATGCGGTGGCGAGGATCGTACAACTGAACCTGCTGGACAGCCTCTTTATCGCCATTCTTCTGGAAGATTATCAGGGCAATAAAGAAAAACTGTCGCGCGGAATCGACGTGGTCAGCCCGTTACATGCGGCGAAGTGAAGAATGCGCCATTCTGCCGATATCTTCCGTTTCCAGAATGGCTTTTTGATTGCCATAACGGACCAGATTTAACATTGCTTTCCCGATGTCTTCCGTCGTCAGAATGGCGCGGGGAAACAGACGTTTCAGCAGCGGTAATACCGGCGATAAGATCTGATAAAGAACCCGGTAACGGGTTGTTTTGGAGCGCGCGCCGTTCAGCGGCTGGATCATGCCAGGCCGGAACATCCACGCAGAGGCAAAGCCTTTTGCCAGAAGAGCATTTTCGGTTTTCCCTTTCACCCGCGCCCACATACTTTTGCCCTGCTCCGAGCTGTCCGTTCCTGCACCGGAAACATAGATGAACGCCATCGCCGGGTTTACCTGATACAGCTTTGAGGCCACGTCCAGCGTCAGATCATACGTAATTTTGCTGTACTGTGCTTCGGTCATGCCCGCCGAACTGACGCCGAGACAAAAAAAGCACGCCGCATACTGGCTCATTTCATTCGTTGTGAAAGGGCTGAGAAGATCGGCGGTAACAATCTGCCTGAGCTTCGGGTGACTTTCCGCCAGCGGCGAACGCACAACCACCGTCACCGACTTCACGTCATCCGCCCTGAGACATTCAAGCAAAACGCCCTGACCGACCATGCCTGTCGCGCCATAAATCAAGATATCCATCGAATGCCTCATCGTTTTAAAATTCGTTCAATGAATGGATTATAGAGGGGAACGCCGGGCTTTCAGGTGGTTTTTCGTGTCCTGGAAAATTGTGTGTCAGGCATAAAAAAGCCGGTAACACCTGAAAGTGTTACCGGCTTTTTACTGCGTTCTTTACCGAACCAGACTTACGCGTTCAGCAGTTGCTGTGCCGTTTTCTCAACCAGCGCCAGCAGGACTTTGACATCCTCCAGCGTTACGGTCGGGTTCAGCAACGTCAGTTTCAGGCAGGTCACGCCGTTATGCTCGGTCACGCCCACGTTGGCACGACCGGATTCCAGCAGCGCATCACCGATTTTCTGGTTCAGCAGCGCGATAGCCGCGTCGCTGGCGGTCGCCAGCTGCTGTGGACGATAACGGAACAGAACGCTGGCCAGCTGTGGCTTCATCACCAGTTCGAGCGACGCTTCGGACATCACGAACTGCGCCACGTCTTGTGCCAGTGTGACACCGTGATCGATGATTTCGGCGTACTGTTTCTGACCCAACGCTTCCAGACCCATCCACAGTTTCAGCGCATCGAAACGGCGGGTGGTTTGCAGCGATTTAGACACCAGATTTGGCACGCCAGCCGCTTCGTCGAACTCAGAGTTCAGGTAAGCCGCCTGATAGCGCATCAGCTCGTAGTGACGCTCTTCTTTAAGCAGGAACGCGCCGCAGCTGATGGTCTGGAAGAACTGTTTGTGGAAGTCCAGCGTAATGGAATCCACCCGTTCGATACCGTCCAGATAATGACGATATTTTTCAGACAGCAACAAGGCACCGCCCCACGCCGCGTCAACGTGCACCCAAATCTGGTGCTCCGCGGCCAGTTCAGCAATTTTACGCAGCGGGTCGATAGCACCGGCGTCGGTGGTACCGGCTGTTGCGACGATCGCCAGGATCTGCTCGCCGTTGGCCTGAGCCTGTGCCACTTTCTCGCGTAAATCGTTGAAATCCATACGGGCGAATTCATCGGTTTTGACGAGTGTTACAGACTGATAGCCGAGGCCCAGCAATGCCATGTTTTTCTGCACGGAGAAGTGCGCGTTTTCAGAACATAACACTTTAATTTTACGCAGATTACCGGTCAGACCATCCTGCTGGATGGAGTGTCCCTGACGGGCGAAGAACGCGTCACGCGCCAGCATCAGCCCCATCAGATTGCTCTGGGTGCCGCCGCTGGTGAACACGCCCGCATCGCCAGCCTGGTAACCGACCTGAGTCCGCAGCCATTCAATCAGCTTCATCTCGATGATGGTCGCTGACGGGCTTTGGTCCCAGGAGTCCATGCTCTGGTTAGTGGCGTTAATCAGCACTTCCGCGGCCTGGCTGATCACCAGACTCGGGCAATGCAGATGCGCCACGCACTGCGGGTGATGCACCGACAGGCTGTCTTTCAGGAAGTATTCAATCGCACGTTCAATCGCAGCCTGGTTGCCCAGGCCCTGAGGATTGAAGTCCAGCGTAATTCGCTCACGCAGTTGTGCAACGGTTTTCCCCTGATACATCTCAGGTTGTTGCAACCACTGCACAACAGCTTCACTGCTCTGTGCAATGGCCTGCTGGTAGGCTTCAGTGCTTTGCGCTGAGCCTGCCAGAATCGGGTTTAACTCGGACATCAGAATCTCTTACTCCGCTCAGACAGGTTTGATGCCAGCCGCCAGCAGCGCCTGCTCAAACTTATCGAGGAAAATACCCAGCTCATCGTTCGTGATCAGCAGGGAAGGCAACAGGCGCAGCACGCAGCCATTACGGCCACCGCGTTCCAGGATCAGGCCAGCACCGAAGCATTTTTTCTGCAACAGCGCAGACAAATCGCCATCAGCCGGGTAGCAACCCATGTGATCCTGCGCTTCGTTCGGTTTAACGATCTCGATACCAATCATCAGGCCCAGACCACGTACATTACCGATCACCGGATAACGTTTTTGCAGGTCAGCCAGTTTGCCTTTCAGCCATTCACCCTGCGCGGCGACTTTTTCTGCAATCTTTTCTTCTTTCAAGATTTTCAGCGTCGTCAGACCGGTAGCCATTGCCAGCTGGTTACCACGGAATGTACCGGTGTGGTGACCCGGAGCCCAGGCGTCGAACTGTTTCTTGATACCCAGAACCGCCAGTGGCAGACCGCCGCCGACCGCTTTAGACATCACAATGATGTCCGGCTCGATACCTGCGTGTTCGAAGGCGAACTGTTTGCCGGTACGGCAGAAACCAGCCTGAACTTCGTCGAGGATCAGCAGGATGCCGTGTTCCTGAGTCACTTTACGGATGCGCTGCAACCACTCAGCCGGAGCCGGGTTCACGCCGCCTTCGCCCTGAACGGCTTCCAGAATAACGGCCGCAGGTTTGCGAACGCCGCTTTCCACGTCGTTGATCAGGTTTTCGAAGTAATAAGTTAATGCTTTAACGCCGGCTTCACCGCCAATGCCCAGCGGGCAGCGGTACTGGTGCGGGTAAGGCATGAACTGCACTTCCGGCATCATGCCGTTTACCGCTTCTTTCGGAGACAGATTACCGGTCACCGCCAGCGTGGCATGTGTCATACCGTGATAACCGCCGGAGAAGCTGATGATGCCAGAGCGACCGGTGACTTTTTTAGCCAGTTTCATGGCCGCTTCTACCGCATCCGCACCGGACGGGCCGGTGAATTGCAGGCAATACTCTTTGCCCTGTTGCGGCAGTAAAGAAAGCAGATATTCTGAGAACTGATCTTTCAACGGGGTTGTCAGATCCAGTGTATGTAACGGCAAGCCGCTGGTAATGACATTTTGGATGCTTTGCAGCACGTCCGGATGATTATGTCCAAGAGCCAGCGTACCGGCACCGGCAAGGCAATCAAGATATTGATTATTCTCAACATCGGTGATCCACACGCCATTGGCCTTCGCAATTGCTAACGGCAACTTGCGCGGGTAGCTCCTGACATTCGATTCAAATTCAGCTTGTCTCGCCAAATAGGTTTCATTGTTTCCGTTTAATGAATTCGCACCTAAACTGTCAATACGGACTTTATCCGTCATCATATCTCTCCTACAACCGCAGGTTATGGAAACGCTGCAATTGAATAAATGTATTTAAAAGGTAAGTACCATGAGAAAAACGCGGCCAATATATGGCTTTTTACTCTGTACCTCAATAATTTATTTTGTATAGAATTGTTTATTCTTTTTTAACAGAATCAATATGTTGCTGATTTAGTGAACGATCGTGCTGACTTAACTCCGTTACACGGTCATTAATAAAGCACTAAAAAGCACTTCCTGTCAGGTAAACAACGGGTAAACGCGTGATACCACGGGAACAAAATTGCCCTTAAGTGACATCGCATCGCCCCGCGCTGGCCGTGACTTCGCACCGGCGCAGAGGCCGGATAGCAGATCCCAAAAAGAACATTGTTATTATAGCCTGCCGGATGTAAGGCGGCCGCAGATAATAACCTTGCGGGCAGTAAATGGCTGAATATTAGCCGAATATAAATTTTGAAATATATTACACCGATATAACGGCGGGTTATTAATGAAGTAATTCGGACTTTTATTATATCGGCGAATAACGGAAACGCGATTTCCTAAACGGATCCGCATTATTGCTAGCTATTTTTCGCCTTATCTTTCCCTTTGCGATAAAGGTCATACAGCGCGACGTAATCCTGAAAAACCTGCACCAGAAAGGCGTCGGCTTCATGGCCGAGCGTACTGTTGGGCTGCATCTGATAGCGCGCTTTTACCGCATCAATCCACAGTTTCTCCGCCGCCGGGCCGGGTTCCTGTACCAGATGCGCCAGCCAGTAGACGCTGTTACGCCTGACCGTCACCACCGGATCCGGACAACGACAGCACCACCAGACCGGTTCGAGTATTTTTGAGAACATCACGGAACTGATCCCCCGCCAGGCCTGCACGGTATAAGGAGGCGGCGTCCACGCACTTTGCCAGTGAACCGCCTGCCCCGTCAGCAACGACATCATCAGCGCCTGCGCCGGGGGCGATAAAATTTTGGTCATGTGCTCCCTTTATTTTTCTGGCTAATCATCTAAAAACCTTAAGAAAGATAGCCTGTCTCATCGGGAACGCTGAATTTTATTTATCGGGAGTTCAGCGCAGGATGATTATTTTGGCAGAACCAGCGTAAAACGGCTGCCTTTTCCCGGTTCGCTTTCGACGACAATTCGGCCACCGTGCAATTCCGCAATGGTCTTCACAATCGCCAGCCCGAGGCCGGTGTTTTCAGTCAGGCTGCGCGAGGCATCGATCCGGTAGAAACGGTCAAAAATCAGCGGCAGATGTTCCGCAGAGATTCCCTCGCCCGTATCTTCGATACTCAGCCAGACAAACTGCGCGCCCCTACAGAAAGCCGCCAGAAAAATGACAACTTTGTAATGTTCCCGCAGGCTCTCTCCGATTTATGAACTCAGTTCATAAAGGTATGCGGATTGCCCCCTCTAATCCGATGAACCTTCAGCGACTATGATTCAGTCCACGTTACGCTTTCGTTGTCACTCATCCTGAAATCACAGGATTTTGGGATTACAGGATAAATCTCCACATAACGGATCGCAGATCCCACGGACACTGAACGTATCACGTCAATACTGAGGAAAAATCACATGCAAAAACGTTTACTGGGCAAATCTGGCCTCGAAGTTTCGTCTCTCGGTTTAGGCTGCATGGGGCTGAGTTTTGGTTACGGCGCCGCAACGGAAACCCGTCAGGCCATTGAACTTATCCGCGCCGCGGTCGAACGCGGCGTGACCTTCTTTGACACCGCCGAAGTTTACGGCCCGTACCTCAACGAAGAAGTGGTCGGCGAAGCGCTGGCACCGGTGCGCGATAAAGTCGTGATCGCCACGAAATTTGGTTTCACCTTTGGCGACGATAACAAACAGCAAAACCTCAACAGCCGCCCGGAACACATTCGCGTTGCGGTGGAAGGCTCGCTGAAACGCCTGAAGACGGACGTCATCGACTTGCTTTATCAGCACCGTGTAGACCCGGAAGTACCGATTGAAGACGTTGCGGGTGCAGTAAAAGATCTGATTGCCGAGGGTAAAGTGAAGCACTTCGGGTTGTCCGAAGCGGGCGCACAAACTATCCGCCGCGCGCACGCCGTGCAGCCGGTTACCGCGCTGCAAAGCGAATATTCAATGTGGTGGCGCGAGCCGGAGCAGGAAATCATTCCGACGCTGGAAGAGCTGGGTATTGGTTTTGTGCCCTTCAGCCCGCTGGGGAAAGGCTTCCTGACCGGCGCATTTGATGCGAATGCCACCTTTGGAAGCGACGATTTCCGCAGCAAAGTGCCGCGTTTCTCACCGGAAGCGCTGGCGGCAAACCAGAGCCTGCTGGCGGTGATTCATCACATCGCGCAGGAAAAACGCGTGACACCGGCACAGATTGCGCTGGCCTGGCTGCTGGCACAAAAACCGTGGATTGTACCGATTCCGGGCACCACCAAACTGCACCGTCTGGAAGAAAACTTAGGCGCAACGGACGTCACGCTGAGCGACAGCGAATTACGCAATCTCGCCAGCGCGCTGGCCGCCGTCGAAGTTCACGGAGACCGCTATCCGGCCGCGTTGCAGGCACGCGTCGGGCGTTAACAAAACAGGCCATACTTTTATGGGTCAAATATGACCTGTAAACACTATCAACCCCGCATAAGAGGTCATAAATGACCTTTTGTGCGGGGTTTTGCATTTTTTTTAATAACGGGTCTAAAATGACCCATTATCATCGATTAATGCACATAACAGGTCTTATATGGACCATTAAGTGCCACTGGAGTGACGTTTAATGTCCCTGATGCACTTTCTTTATTCCCCTGCTGAAATTGCCCGCGATATCGGAAAAAACGCACGGGCATTACGTCTGTCGAAAAATCTTTCACGTAAAACACTGGCTGAACGTTCAGGGGTTTCTGAATCATCCATAAAACGCTTTGAACTCACGGGTTCTGCTACGCTGGAATCGATGATCTTGCTGGCGACCGCGCTGGATGAACTCACGCCATTCACCACGCTGTTCAAACCTTCACAACCCGGTTCCTATGAGGAACTCAAAAATGCCAGCCGCCAGCGGGGGGGACGATGAATAAATCATTCAGAAACGACACATTGACGCATGTAGAAGAGCTAACCGTTTCCGTCAACGGACAAAAGGTCGGTGAGTTGTATCAGGCTGAAGGAAAAGGCATTTACTTCACATACAGTAAAGCGTGGCTGGCTTCAGGGTTCAGCCTTTCACCGTTTACAATGACGTTCGATGATAAACCTCAGCTGGCGAAACATATGTTATTTCGCGGGTTACATGGCGCATTTTCAGATTCCCTGCCGGATGGCTGGGGTCTGGAATTAATGGACCGGTTCTTCGATGGCCATTTTGGTGCGGGAACATCCCGGACGCTCACTCAACTTGACCGTCTGGCGTACCTCGGCGATCGCGGCATGGGGGCTTTTGAATATCACCCTAAATCTGAGAAAGTGGATATTCCCTCTTCGCTTAGCCTCGCAGACCTTTTTGAGGCCTCTGTCGAAGTGCAGGCCGGAGAGACTCGCCAGGTTCTTAAAACACTGCGTATCGCGGGCGGCTCGCCCGGTGGTGCCCGGCCAAAGGCCATCGTAGCCCTCTCAGCTGACACAACCCAGGCTACTTCAGCCTTTGAGCCGCTGCGTGAAGGATATACCCACTGGATTGTAAAGTTCAGGGCGTTGGATGAACCGCTGGAAACTGGCGCTATCGAGCAGGCATACGCCATCATGGCAAGAAATGCGGGCGTCACAATGGCGGACTCAACGCTGTTAGACGTGCAACTCTCTGATAAGAATCAAACCGAGCGTTTCTTTGCAACACGTCGTTTTGACCGTGAGGGCGACAGCCGCCGCCACGTGATGACCGCATCGGCGCTGGTTTATGCCGATTTCAGAACCCAGTCGCTCGATTACAGTGAAATGCTTAAACTCACTTACGCGTTGACCCAAAATGCTGCTGAAGTCGAGAAAATGGCGCGTCTGATGGTCTTTAATGCGCTCTCCCATAACTACGATGATCATGCAAAAAACTTTGCATTTATCCATTCTGATGCGGAAGAACGGTGGACGTTGACCCCCGCTTATGACCTGACATTTTCTGAAGGCATGGGGGAACACACAACGTCATTTGCTGGAAAAGGAAAACCGACGCGAAAACTTATGCACCAGTTGTGCAAAGACTATAAATTCCTCAAACCGGATGATTACATTGATCAGACGCTGGCCGCACTGGCTAACTGGCAGCAAGTTTTCGCTGACACAAAGATTGCCGAATCCGCAGGAAAACCGGTCTTCAACGTTCTGAATAAACTGCGTGCAGATTTTCTGAAAAGATAGCGGGTAACCGCACCACGGAAGGTTCAAATAAGCGCAAGTCGCCTTCCGCCTCATCGTCAGCCCGTCAGTCCCCCTGCGTCACTTTCTTCGCGGCAGAAAAGTAAAAAACCCGATACTCAGTACCGGGTTTGGAGAATTAACGCAGAAAATAATCAGAAAATCAGAAGGTTTCCCACGAGCCTTCATCGGCGGCAGGCACCGCGCGACGGTTTGGCAATAATGCCGGAGATTTAACCTGCGTCGCTTTACGCACGGCGGAGGTTGCCGTCGCCGCGCTGACTTTAAAGATGCTGATGGCCTGCGACAGACGCTCCGCCTGCTCATTCAGGGAATATGCTGCCGAAGAGGCTTCCTGGACCAGCGCGGCGTTCTGCTGCGTGACTTCGTCCATCTGGTTGATGGCTTTGTTGATCTCTTCGATGCCGGTGCTTTGTTCATTGCTGGCAATCGCAATTTCGCCCACGATGTCGGTCACGTTCTTCACGCTGGACACCACTTCGGCCATCGTCGCGCCCGCTTTAGCGACCAGCTGCGTCCCGTTATCGACTCTCAGAACAGAATCGTCGATCAGCGATTTAATCTCTTTCGCCGCCGAAGCAGAACGCTGCGCCAGATTACGCACTTCTGATGCCACCACGGCAAATCCGCGCCCCTGTTCACCGGCACGCGCGGCTTCCACGGCGGCGTTCAGCGCCAGAATGTTGGTCTGGAACGCAATGCCGTCGATCACCGCGATAATATCGACGATTTTGCGGGAAGAAGCATTGATGCCTTCCATCGTATTAACGACTTCGCCCACCACTTCGCCGCCCTGCACTGCCACGCGGGAAGCCTGCGCCGCGAGCTGATTAGCCTGACGCGCGTTATCAGCATTCTGTTTCACCGTCGCGGTCATCTGTTCCATGGCCGAGGCGGTTTCTTCCAGTGAGCTGGCCTGCTGTTCAGTACGGGAAGACAAATCCAGGTTCCCGGCGGCAATTTCGCTGGACGCGCTGTTAATCGCATGGGTTCCGGCACGAACTTCTGTCACGATCTTGAGCAGATTTTCGTTCATGTTTTTCAGGCCCTGCATCAGCTGGCCCGTTTCGTCGTGGGAGTTCACCTGAATCTGCGTGGTCAGGTCGCCTGCCGCCACGTTTTCCGCCACTTTCACGGCATTCAGCAGCGGACGGGTGATTGAACGGGTCAGGAAATAGCCCATTGCCGCGGCCAGCAGGATCGCCAGCGCGGAGAAAATCAGCGTCAGTTCAATGGCGGTATGCCCGTCTGCCACCGCTTTTTTGCCTTCAGCCTGCAACTGCTGATCCTGAGAATTGGCAAAAGCGATGGCCAGATCCAGATACGCGTTCTGCGACGTGGTCAGTTTACGCAGGACATATTCGGTTGCGCCGTCCATATCACCGGCGCGGGCCAGTGCAATCAGCGCTTCTTTGCCGCTTTCAAACGCATCGCTGGCATCCTGCAAGGCTTTAATTTTTTGCTTACCGGTCACCGTTGTCTGGATGGCCGCAATTTTGCTCATCGCCAGATTGGTTTGTTTAATGGTGTCATCCAGCTGTAAATAACGTTTTTGGTTTTGTTCAGGATTCTTGGTATCGATGACAATTCCGCGCAAGAATTTAATCTGGTTATTCACACCGTCGCGGACATCAAATGCCAGACGAACTTTCACATAACGATCGTTGACTATTTGGTCAATGCTGGCGTTGATAGCGCTTATTTTGGTTACTGCTGTCACGCTGACGATGATTAATAACAGAATTACCAGGCTGAATGCGGCCCCCAAACGGGCACCCACCCGCATATTGTTGATCATCTTAAACATTCTCACTCCCTTATTTCCTGGCCAATAAAATGAATACAACGCGAAACAATTCAAACCGCTGATAATTGCATAGCGAAATCACTGTTTATTTTTTTAAATAATCCGTAAACCCTTATCTCAAATTAATTTTTTGACGCGGGAATAAAACTCTTAGAAATATTTAATGTTCAGGAAGGTTATCGGTACAAATAAAGAGATCTTTAGTGAATGAATTATTAGGGAAGTGTAAAGAGAAATGAATCAGAAAAGTTTGTAACTGTACAAAAATGGAATTGCGATTTACGCCTCCCCTTTTCAGGGGAGGCCGCTTTACGCGCTGACGATCATTTCCGTCAGCCAGCCGGTGCGCATTTCCGGTACGGAATGCAGCAACTCGCGGGTGTAATCGTCCAGCGGTTCGCTCAGTGCGGATGCTACCGGCCCCTGACGCACAATCACGCCTTGCTTCAGTACCGCCACTTCATCAGCAATCTCGCGCACCACCTGCAAATCGTGCGTGATAAAGAGGTACGCAATGCCGGTGTCGTGCTGGATTTTACGCAGCAGCGCCAGCACCTCGCGCGCCACCAGCGGGTCTAACGCGGACGTCGGTTCGTCGCACACAATCAGCTTCGGCTCCGCCGCCAGCGCACGCGCGATACACACGCGCTGCTTCTGGCCGCCGGAAAGTGCCGCAGGATAACGCTCCGCCAGCTCCGCATGCAGCCCGACCTGTGCCAGCAGTTCGCTGACTTTGGCCTGCCGTTCGGGGCGGTTAAGCGAAGTAAAACATTCCAGCACGCGGGAAATCTGCCCGCCAATGCGCTCTTTCGGGTTCAGCGCGGTATCGGGGATCTGATGAATCAGCTGCACATCGCGCAACTGCGGGCGGCTGCGCTGACGCAGACCGGCAGGCAACGTTTGCTGTTCCAGCGTCATTTTCCCCGTTTCCGGACTGAGTAACCCGCAAATCACTTTGCCGAGCGTTGATTTCCCCGAACCGGATTCGCCGATCACCGCCAGCGTCCGGCCACGCGGCAAATTCAGGGAAATATCCTGCAAGACCGGCTGCGCCTGATAACGCGCGCTGATATTGCGCAGACTTAGCGCCACCGGTGCCTCGCCGGTTTGCGGCGTTTTGGTTTCGCCCTGCGCATTCAGCAGACGCCGGGTGTATTCCTGTTGCGGCTGCGCCAGCAGTTGCGCGGCCGGTGCCTGTTCCACCGTTTTGCCGTGCTGCAACACCATAATCTTGTCGCTGATTTGCGCGACAACGGCCAGATCGTGGCTGATGTAAATAGCCGCCACGCCGGAAATGCGGATCACATCGGCAATGGCTTTCAGCACGCCAAGCTGCGTGGTGACATCCAGCGCCGTCGTCGGTTCATCGAAAATCAGCAGTTCGGGACTGGCGCACAGCGCCATCGCAATCATCGCCCGCTGCAACTGACCGCCGGAAACCTGATGCGGATAACGCTGATAAAACGCCTGCGGCTGCGGCAAACCGAGCTGTTCAAACAGTTCAATGGCGCGCGCCTGTGCCTGCTGGCGGTCATAGATTTTGTGTTTCAGTGCCGCTTCAATCACCTGTTCACCCAGGGTAATCGCCGGGTTAAACGCCGCACCGGCGGACTGCGCCACATACGCAATATGGCGACCACGGATCTGCCGTAAACGCCGGTCAGACAACGCCGTGAGATCCTGCCCGTTAAAGACAATGCTGCCGGAATGAATACGCATTCCCTGACGACAATGGCCGAGAATTGCCAGCCCGATAGTGGATTTCCCCGCGCCGGATTCACCAATCAGCCCCAGCACTTCGCCGCGTTTCACGGTAAAAGACACGTCATCCACCAGCGTCCGCGGATTTTTACCGGCGGACACCACGCGCAAATTTTCTGTTTTGAGTAAAACGTCGCTCATGCTTTTTTCCCCCAGACGCGGGTCGAACCGCTCATCAGCCAGTCGGCGACGGCATTTACCGCCAGCGCCAGCACCGCAATCGCCCCGCCGGGGATCAGCGCCGCCCAAACGCCAAACAGAATGCCGTCTTTATTATCCCGCGCCAGCCCGCCCCAGTCAGCGGTCGGTGGCTGAACGCCAAGACCGAGGAACGACAGCGCCGAAAGGAACAGCAAAATGAAAATAAAGCGCAGGCCAAATTCGGCAATCAGCGTCTGTAAGGCGTTAGGCAAAATCACCCGCCGGAGGATCCAGCCGAGGCTTTCTCCGCGCAGGCGCGCCACATCGACAAACTCCATCACGCCGATATCCGTCGCCAGCGAACGTGCCACGCGCAGCACGCGGGTGGATTCCAGCAGCCCGAGAACCAGCGTCAGGGTCAGCAAGGTTTTCGGCAAGACGGCCAGCACGATCAGCGCCAGAATCAGTGTCGGGATCGCCATCACGATGTCATTGCAGCGGGAAATCACCTGATCCAGCCAGCCGCCGCGCAATCCGGCGATAAAGCCCAACGTGCAGCCGACCGAAAAGGCCACCAGCGCCGCCAGCACGGTAACGCCCAGCGAAACACGGGTGCCCCAGATAAGGCGCGAAAGCAGATCACGCCCGAGATTGTCGGTGCCGAGCAGCGCATTGGGTCCCGGCAGATCCCACGACATGCCCAGTGTCTGATCCGGTGCGTGCGGCGCCAGCCACGGCGCAAAAATCGCGATAAGAACAAAGAGAATCAGCACCAGCAGGCCAAGGATCGAGGCAGGTTTTAAGGCAGGCATTGCAGCAATTCCTAAAATTTAGCGGTTATGGCGTAAACGCGGATTGGCGACCAGCGCCATCACGTCGGCCAGCAAATTCAGCAGGATATAAATCCCGGCCAGCAACAGCGCGCAATCCTGCATCACCGGAATGTCGCGTTTGCTGATGCTGTCGACCATGTATTGCCCCAGCCCCGGATACACAAAGACGTTCTCGACAATCACCACGCCGACCATCAGATACGCCAGATTGATCGCCACGACGTTGATAATCGGGCCGATGGCGTTGGGCAGAACGTGACGCCACAAAATGCGCGACGGCGACAGCCCTTTCAGCAGCGCGGTATCCACATACGCGGAGCTTTGCGCGGCAATCAGCGCGGCGCGGGTCATGTTGCTCATGTGCCCGAGGATCGCCAGCACCAGGGTGGCGCACGGCAGTGAGATTGCAGAAAGTTTGGCGGCCAGCGGCATGTCCGGCGAAATACTGCTGTTGCTCGGTGCCCACGCCAGCGTGATGGCGAAAATCAGGATCAGCAGATAACCGGAGAAAAATTCCGGCAGCGCAACGGTGGCGCGGGTGATGGCATTAAGGAAAGTATCGATAACGCTGCCGTGATAACGCACGGAAATAAACCCGATGATTAGCGCCAGCGGAACCGCGATGGCGGCGGTGCATCCCGCCAGAAACAGCGTATTACCAAGCCGCGTAAACAGCGGGCCGCTGATGGCTTCGCGGGTGGAGAAACTTGTACCGAAATCGCCGTGCAGTACGCCGGACAGCCAGCTCAGATAGCGGCTCGCCGCCGGTTTATCCAGCCCGAGTTGCAAGTTCAGTTCGCGGATGGCGTCCGGCGTCGCGCTCTGGCCGAGAATGGCGGTGGCCGCGTTGCCCGGCAGCAACTGCACACCGGCAAAAATCAGCACGGAAACCGCCAGCACCACCAGCACGCCATAAAACAAACGCACCAGCACCATGCGCAAAAGCGAGCCGTCTGGTGAAACACGGTTCAGCGAAAAACGGCCCGCGGGCCGTTGAGGTATTTTTACAGAAGGAAGCTCTGACATTATTCTTTTACCCGGCTCAGCTTTCGATCCAGATTTTCTCTGCCGCGCGGTTACCGCTCAGCGGCATTCCCGGCACAGAGGTGAATCCTTTGATTTTGGATGAGCAGCCGTCAAGCGCGTCGGCGTACAGCGGAATGACTTCGCTACCCTGATCGACCAGCATCACCTGAATATCGTGGTAAATCTGCTTACGGCGCGCTTCATCCGGCTCCCCGCGCGCGGCTTTCACCATCGCATCGAAAGCCGGAACGTGCCAGGCCGATTCATTCCACGAAGACTGGCTGGTAAACACCAGAGAAAGCAGCGCATCGGCGGTCGGACGGTTCGCCCAGTTAGACGACACAAACGCTTTTTTCTGCCAGATATCATTCCAGAACGCGTCATCCGGCACGCGAACCACGTTGAGGTTGATCCCGGCTTTCGCCGCAGACTGCTGATAAAGCTGACCGGCATCAACCGCGCCCGGGAAACCGGCGTCGGCCACGTTAAGCGTCAGCGGGCCGCTGAACCCGGATTTCTTCCAGTGGAACTGGGCTTTTTCAGGATCATACGGACGCTGCGGGATGTCTTTCGCAAAGTAGCGGTTCGACGGGAAAATGGGATTATCGTTGGCAACGGTGCCGTATCCGCCCAATACCGTGTCGATAATTTGCTGACGGTCAATGGCATATTTCAGCGCCAGACGGCCATCGACGTTATCAAACGGCGCCAGATTCGACAGCCCCGGGAAGGTGTAAATCATGCTGTCTTTCGCACGCACCAGTTTCAGGTTCGGCATGCGCTCGATACGGCTGACAATGCGCGGATTCACGCGGTTAATCAGGTGCGCAGAGCCGCTGACCAGCGCCGCCACGCGCGCCGTGGAATCGTTCATCGCCAGCGTTTCGACGGAATCAACATGCCCGCGTTCGCTGTTCCAGTAATTCGGATTGCGTTTGGTCAGCGTGGTAACGCCCGGCTGGAATTTCTCCAGAATGAACGCGCCTGTGCCGATGCCTTTGTCGAAGTTTTCATTTTCGGCGGTGACCGCAAAATGCACCGCGCTCAGCAGCCAGACAAATTCCACATCGGCGGCGGTCAGTTTGATCGTCACTTCGTGTTCGCCGGTCGCTTCAATGGAACTGACGGTGTCCAGATAACCTTTTACCGGCGATGTGGATTTCTCGCCGCGGTGGTGATTAAGGGAATAGACCACGTCTTTCGCGCCCAGCGAGCGGCCATCGTGGAACTGCACGCCCTGACGGATTTTCAGCACCCAGGTTTTGCTGCCATCGGCAGATGACCAGGATTCCGCCAGCGAGGGGGCAAGCCCGGCGCTTTCGTCGATTTCCACCAGGTTATTGAAAACCTGTGAGCCGACAAAATACATGTACGTTTCAAACCAGAATGCCGGATCCAGACGGTCGGTGCTGGACGCGTTATCCACGCCCACCACCAGGTGTCCGCCTTTTTTCGGCTTCTCAGCGTCGGCGGCAAATGCGTTGCCCAGCCACAATGAATGCGTGGCGGCTGCGATGGAAAGTGCCCCCGCACTTTTAATAAACGAACGACGATCAATCATGTTTTTCCCCTGTCACTGAGGCGATCACGCCCCAAAATTCAGTCCGGCGTGCGGCTGAAATGTTTTTGATTTTATTGGCTGAATGCGTTTTTCAATGCAGCGATGTGTTCCGGCCCGATACCGCAGCAGCCGCCAACCATCGTTGCGCCCTGCGCTACCCAGTCTTCGGCAAATTGCAGATATCCGGCAGGATCGGTGTCCTGACGCATTTTGCTTAACCCTTCATTCGCACCGCGTTTGTTATCCGCGGGCTCGAAAGCGTTGGCATAAACGCCGATATCAAAAGAGGTGTTTGCGGCGCGTGCCGCACGAACGGCGGCGGCCATCACTTCCGGGCGGCTACAGTTGAACAAAATCGCGCTGGCGGATAAACGCTGCGCGGCGTCAACCGCCTGCTCGATGGATTCGCCGGAGCGCAGCAGCGCGTGGCCGTCACCGGTAAGCTGATCCTGCAAGGTGAACGAGAACCACAGAGGACGCCGGTCATCGCCCAGCACATCTGTCAGCACTTCGCGCACTGCTTCAACTTCGGCGACTGAACTTTGCGTTTCGGCCAGCCAGTAATCCACGGTGTCTTTGAGATTCTCCACCAGCACGGTCAGCAGTGCTTTCGCCGCAACGGGCTCGAAGAGATCCGGGCGATAAGAACCCAGAACCGGCGGCAGGGAACCCGCCACTTTCACCGGCGTTTTTGCCGCATCAGCGGCTTCGCGCGCCAGTTTTCCGGACAGCGCAATCAGCGCTGCGCCCTGCTCCGCAAAGACGGTTTCACCCACATGGAAAGGGACAACGGCGTAGCTGTTGGTGGTGATCACGTCGGAACCGGCTGCAATAAAAGCGTCATGCGCTTTACGCACAAAGTCCGGTGCCTGGATCAGCGCCAGCGCCGACCATTCCGGCTGACGGAACGGCGCGCCCATCCGGGCCAGTTCACGGCCCATTCCGCCATCGAGAATTTTAATGTTACTGATCATTGTGTCACCGCCTCGAAATTTTCTTAACTGAATCAAACAGTAATTCATCAGGTGAATGACACTCTACAAAACGAACGTTTAGATGTCTAGATTTCTTAATGGCTAAAAATGAGAAAAGAAAACTCACTATTACAGAATGGTAATATTTATTTACACCGCTAAACCCAATGCGTATTATTCTCATTCGCTTTATTAACTAAGTTTGCACTCCACCATTCCGGCCCTCTTTTTCGGGGGATCCCGGCGGGTCTTGTTCACCCTTTTAAAGCGTTATAAATATCTAAAAGTTGTGGCTAATAAAATATAAAATAATCTTTCGGAGATTAATAAATGGTATCCGTTTCAGGGAAAAATTCAGTTAAATCAATCCGTGGCAGGAATAATAATTTAGGACAGAAACTTTCACTTTCTGTTATGGCTGTTTTTATTTCGTCTTCTTTACATTCTGCTTTTGCCGCCGAAACTACGGCGAATAAAACCGACGATACGGTCGTCGTGACCGGCCAAAATAACGCGGCGGTTACCGACACTGCCGCTACCGATTACAGCGTACCGGTCACCACCGCGGGGACCAAAATGGCGCTGACAACGCGCGACATTCCGCAGTCCGTGAGCATCATCAGCAAACAACGTATGCAGGATCAGCAACTGCAAACGCTGGGTGATGTACTGAAAAACACCACCGGCATTCAGGAAAGCGTCTCGGATCTTGACCGTCGCACCTATTACGCACGTGGCTTTTTAATCGATAACTACATGGTCGATGGCATTCCGACCACCTTCGACCCGCGCTGGGATCTGGGCGATTCCCAGTCCGACACCGCACTGTTCGAACGCATCGAAGTGGTGCGCGGCGCAACCGGCCTGATGACCGGCCCGGGCAACCCGTCCGCTTCTGTCAACCAGGTGCGTAAACACGCCGACAGCAAAGAGTTCACGGGCAATGTTTCCGCGACTTACGGCAGCTGGAACAAACAGCGTTACGTGGCTGATTTGTCTACTCCGCTGAATGCCTCCGGCAGTGTGCGTGGCCGCCTGATCACCGGATATCAGGATCAGAACAGCTACGTTGAGCGTTACGGCGCGACCAAAAAATTCGTCTACGCCACGGTTGATGCCGACCTGACCGATTCCACCCTGCTTTCCGCGGGCTACGAATTCCAGCAAACGAATACCGACAGCCCGACCTGGGGCGGCATGCCGCGCTGGTATCTCGACGGCAGCAAAACCGATTACCGCCGTGGTTTCAACTCCGCGCCGGACTGGGCTTACAGCAATAAAGAGACCACCAAACTTTTCACCACCCTGAAACAGTCCTTCGATAACGGCTGGCAGGCCACGCTGAACGGCACGCATACTGAATCCCTTATCGACAGCAAAATGATGTACATCGACGGGACATTCGATAAAAACACCGGCGTGGGCGAATCCGCTTATGCCGGTTATCCGGTCGTCGCGGGGACCGGCTACAACACCGGTAAACGTAAAGTCGATGGCGTGGACGCCTTTGCCAGCGGCCCGTACGAACTGTTTGGCCGTCAGCATGAACTGATGACCGGCGTGAGTTATTCCAAACAACAAAATACCTATTACAGCGCATTCGCCAATATTTCGACCGAAGAGCTGGGCAACTTTAACGACTACAACAGCCAGTTCCCGGAAACTGACTGGGGTCCGCGTTCTCTGGCTGAGCGGGACGTTATCCGCCAGAAATCCGCGTACGTCGCCACGCGTCTTTCGCTGGCCGATCCGCTGCATCTGATTGTCGGTGCGCGTTACACCAACTGGAATTCTGACACCCTGACGGCTCAGATTGAGAAGAACAACATCACGCCGTACGCCGGTCTGGTGTTCGACATCAACGATACCTGGTCAACCTACGCCAGCTACACGTCGGTATTCCAGCCGCAGACTTACCGCGATATCAACGGCGCGTATCTGTCGCCGGTAATCGGCAAAAACTACGAAGCGGGCGTGAAATCCGACTGGTTCAACAGCCGCCTGACCGCATCCGTTGCGGTGTTCCGTGCGGAACTCGATAACGTCGCGCAAAGCACCGGCCGCACCATCGAAGGCTCGACCGATACGGCGTACGAAGGTAAAAACGGCACGGTGAGCCGCGGGATTGAATTCGAACTGAATGGCGCGCTGACCGACAACTGGCAGATGACGTTCGGCGGCACCCGTTACATTGCCGAAGACGAGAACAGCGACGCGGTTAACCCGCAACTGCCGCGCACGCAGCTGAAACTGTTCACCAGCTATCGTCTGCCGATGTTGCAGGATCTGACCGTCGGCGGCGGCGCGAACTGGCAGACTCACGTCTGGCAGGATGTGCCGGGCCCAAGCGGCAACGGCACCCGTTACGCCGAGCAAGGCAGCTACACCGTGGTTAATCTCTTCAGCCGTTATCAGGTCACGAAACAACTCGCCGTGCAGGCCAACGTGAACAACCTGTTCGACAAAGAATATGACACGAGTGTCAGCCAGTACGTAGTGTACGGCGAGCCGAGAAATGTGTCGGTGACAGCGAGTTATAGCTTCTGATTTTGGCTCGCAGATGCTCGCCGTATCGGGTATAACCGGGACGGTGAGCGGCAGCGCGCAGTTAAAAAGTTAAGGAGCGCGTTTACGCTCCTTAACCCTGTGTGGGCCGGCGCCCACGGTTTTGACCTAAAAGCCAGCTTGGGCGGCGAGCCCAAAAATCAACTTTTCGCAGCCGCCACCGGTAACACCGATCCTTTAAACTTCTCTTTAATAAACTCTGCGACCTGCGGCGATTCGAGATCTTTCGCCAGTTGCTTAATCCGTGGATCATTTTTAAGTTTTTCGGTCGTCACCAGAATATTCGCATAAGGATTTCCCTTCGCTTTCTCCAGCCCCAGCGCGTCTTTTGCCGGGCTCAGCCCGGCTTCCAGCGCGAAGTTGCCGTTAATGACCGCCAGATCGACATCCGGTAATGAACGCGGGATTTGCGGGGATTCGACTTCCAGAATCTTCAGGTTTTTCGGGTTGGTGGCGATATCACGCGGCGTGGCCTGATTTTTCGCCGGATCGGTGAAGCCCGGTTTCAGCGTAATCAGCCCCTGACTTTGCAGTAAATACAACGCGCGGCTGAGATTGGTTTCGTTATTCGGGACGGCAACGGTGCCATTTTGCGGCACTTCCGCATAGCTTTTGTGACGGCTGGAATATACGCCGAGCGGCTCGATATGCACCGTCGCGGCGACTTCAAACTTCTCTTTCAGCGCCTTTTCCTGCGACAGCAAATACGGCACGTGCTGGAAATAGTTGGCATCCACATCGCCGTGCGCCAGCAACTCATTCGGATTCACCCCGCTCGGAATTTCGATCACTTTGAGATTCAGACTTGGGTCGATTTTCTGCACATACGCCAGAATTTCCGCATGAGGGACCGGATCGGCCTGCACGCGCAACGGCTCTGCCGCCCAGGCGGACAAGGAGGAAAGCAATGCTGCAACAGCCGTCAGACGACCTGCAAAAGAAAGCGATTTAGAAACCGGCAAAGCGATATTTTTCAGCATAGACATTCCCTAAAATTAACTTTTTTAATTGAGGTGATGGCGCCCTGAGGATTAACCCGGACAAATCTATGCTGACATATTTACAGGCCGTTACTTATACGCATTTCTCCCATGGATATCTGGAAAATTGAGATATTCAAAAAGCAGATAAATAATAAAGACAGCGACACCTCACAAACATTATCGCTGCCTTTCCGGCATCAAATCACCGCACGCTTCGCCCGTAGACCAGCGATTCGGCGCTGATTTCTGAAATAGATTTCGCGCCAGTCAGCGTCATGGCGACGCGCATTTCTTTTTCGATCAGAGTCAGCAGGTTGATGACGCCCGCCTCACCTGCCGCGGCCAGTGCGTAGACAAAGGCGCGCCCGAGCAGCACGCTGTCGGCGCCGAGCGCGATCATGCGGACCACGTCCAGGCCGGTGCGGATGCCGGAATCGGCGAGAATGGTGATGTCGCCTTTTACGGCGTCAGCGATGGCAGGCAGCGCGTGCGCAGTGGAAAGCACGCCGTCGAGCTGGCGGCCGCCGTGGTTCGATACCACGATGCCGTCTGCGCCAAACCGCACGGCGTCCCTGGCGTCTTCCGGGTCAAGAATGCCTTTAATGATCATCGGGCCTTTCCAGAACTCCCGGATCCACTCCAGATCTTTCCACGATATCGACGGGTCAAAGTTGGTGCCCAGCCAGCCGATGTAATCTTCCAGCCCGGTCGGTTTGCCGAGATAGGCTGAAACGTTGCCGAGGTCATGCGGTTTGCCGTTTACGCCGACGTCCCACGCCCATTGCGGATACAAAACGGCCTGCAACATGCGGCGCGCGGCGGCGTTCGGGCCGCTCATACCAGAATGAGCGTCCCGATAACGTGCGCCGGGCACCGGCATATCGACGGTAAAGACCAGCGTTTTCACGCCTGCCGCCTGCGCGCGTTCCAGCGCATTGCGCATAAATCCGCGATCTTTTAAGACGTAAAGCTGGAACCACATCGGGCGGTCGATGGCCGGTGCGACTTCTTCAATCGGACAAACGGAAACGGTGGAAAGCGTGAACGGAATGCCTTTTTTGGCTGCCGCGCGCGCCGCCTGAACTTCACCACGACGTGCGTACATGCCGGTCAGGCCGACCGGTGCCAGCACCACTGGCATTGCCAGTTTTTCGCCAAACAGTTGCGTCTCAAGGCTGAGATCGGACATGTTTTTCAGGATGCGCTGGCGCAGGGCGATATCGGCCAGATCCGAAGTGTTGCGGCGCAGGGTGTGTTCGTTGTACGCGCCGCCGTCGATGTAGTGAAACAGAAATGGCGGCAATTTACTTTTTGCCGCCGCGCGGTAGTCCGTTGATGCAGAAATAATCATCGTGTTTTTCTCGTTATCTTTGTCTTGCGCTCTCTGGCGCGTAGGGGTGCAAAAAGTGTAGTTCAAAACAGACAAGTCGATAGAAAACAATGACAACGAAAAATGAAAAACTATTTCACAATGCACATCGGCATACCGGAAACCGGCTCGGGATGGATTTGCGCATCAATATCAAAGACCTGTGCCAGCAGCGCAGGCGTCATTACGGCTTCCGGCGAGCCTTGTGCAACTATTTTTCCGGCCGCCATCATGACCAGATAATCGCAATAACGGCTGGCCTGATTGAGGTCATGCAGCACAGCGACCACCGTTTTGCCCTGCTGATTCTGGCGGCGCAGTAAATTCATCAGCTCAACCTGATGGCTGATATCGAGATACGTTGTCGGCTCGTCGAGCAAAACAAGCGGCGTATCCTGCGCCAGTACCATCGCCAGAAATACGCGCTGACGCTGTCCGCCGGAGAGCTCGCTGACTAATTTTTCGGCCAGATCACCAATATTCGTTTCTTGCATCGCGCGCGAGACCCTCGCGTGATCCTGCTCCCCCAGCCTGCCCCATAAATTCAGCCACGGGCTCCGGCCATAGCCGACCAGTTCCCGCACGCGGATCCCTTCCGGCGCGACGTGTTGTTGCGGCAACAGCGCCAGTTTACGGGCAAGCGCGCGGCCATGTAGCCGGGAAATATCGTCTCCTTGCAGCCGCAACGTGCCGGACTCCGGCGTCAGCAGGCGGGAAAAACATTTCAGCAGCGTCGATTTTCCGCAGCCGTTCGGGCCGATCAGCGCGGTGATTTTTCCGGCCGGAAGGGCCACCGACAGTCCGTTCAGAATGGATTTATTGCCGTATCCGGCGTACAGATTTTCTGCACTCAGTTGCATAGTCAGCGGGTTCTCATCAGAAGCCAGAAGAAATACGGTGCACCTATCACCGCCGTTAAAACGCCCGCAGGCAGCTCCAGCGGCGGATGCAGGGTGCGCGCCAGCACGTCGGCCAGCAGTAAAATCAGCGCCCCGACAAGCATTGACGCGGGGATCAAAACGCGGTGCCTTCCGCCGACCAGTTTACGGGTCAGATGCGGTGCGACCAGCCCGATAAACCCGACCGGGCCGCAGGCGGCAACGCTGATGGCGGCCAGTGCGACGGCCAGCAATAACACCAGACGCTGTACGCGGGAAACGCGGATCCCCAGCGTCGAGGCACTTTCGTCACCGAGCGCCATAACGTCCAGATCGCGGCAGAACCAAAGGCTGAGCGGCAGTAATATCAGCAACCACGGCGCGACGATTTCGACGAAATTCCAGCCGCGTCCCCACAGACTTCCGGTCAGCCACAGCAGTGCGCTGTTGATTTCCATCGGGCGCGAGAGCATCAGGTAATCGGTCAGGCTGGCGTAAAATGCGGTCAGCGCGACGCCGGTCAACGCCAGCTTCAAAGGCGCGGAACGGCCGGACATCAGGCGCAGCAACACAAACGCGGCTATCCCACCCAGGAAGGCCAGCGGCGGCAGCCACAGCACGGAAAGCGCGGGGAACAGCATCAGCGCGCTGACCGACATCAGTCCGGCGGCATGGTTAACGCCCAGTATGTCCGGCGACGCCAGCGGATTGCGGATAATGCCCTGCACCAGTACGCCGGAAAGCGCCAGCGCCGCACCGACCAGCACCGCCAGCAGCGCGCGCGGCAGGCGATATTCGATCAGCGGAAAATGGTTGTCACCGGCGGGTGCGAACGCCAGACGCATTTGTTCAAACGTCAGCGTGTGCGTGCCGTAACGCAGCGAAATCACGAAGGTCAGCAGCAACAGGCTGGTCAGAACGGTGAATACCGTGAACTGCCGGGTCATGTGCGCGTCCTCACCAGCCAGACAAAGAATGGCGCGCCAATCAGCGCCAGCACTACGCCTGCCGGTAATTCACCCGGCCACGCCAGAATACGCGCCAGCAAATCCGCCAGCAGCATCAGCGTTGCGCCAAAAATCATGCTCACCGGCAACATGCGGCGTAAATCATAACCAATCCAGTAGCGGGAAATGTGCGGCACCAGCAGCCCGATAAACGCCAGAGGCCCGGCGACGCTGACGCAGGCACCGACCAGCAATAACACCATAAGATTGATTATCAGCCGCAAGCGCGGCAGGTTTACGCCGAGCGTCTGCGCGCTTTCATCACTCACCTGTAACAGGTTCAGGCGGCTGGCAAGCAGCAAAACCCAGGGCGCGATAATGAGGGTGAAAGGGAACAGATGCCAGAACTCCGGCCAGCGGGCGTGCGCGACGCCTCCGGCCAGCCAGTTGAGAATGCCGTATGCGTGATCTTCTGAGAGGATCAGCGTCGCTTTTGCCAGCGCAGCGCACAGCGCCGACACGGCCACTCCGGCGAGGATCAACCGGCTGCGGTCACCCGACTGTTGCCATCCGCCGCCAGTCAGCATCACCATGCTCCAGCTGATACCGCCGCCAGCGGCTGCCACCAGCGCAATGCTGAACCCCGAAAACAGCTGCGGGCTGAGTGCGCTGACCACCACCATCGCCAGCGATGCACCGGCGTTAATGCCAAACAGCGAGGGAGACGCCAGCGGATTGCGGGTCAGGGTTTGCAGCAGGCTGCCCGCCAGCGCCAGGCTGGCACCGAGCAACATCGCCACCAGGCTGCGCGGTAACCGCAGGTTGAGCACCAGCGCCTGCGCCAGTGTTGCAGGCGGGCCGGGAATCAGCGCGCGCAGAGATTCCACCGCGCCAATCGGCACCGCAGAACGGCAAAAAAGCGTCAGCCAGAAGATGACGCTCAATATGAGCAGAGGCAGCGTCCAGCGCCACCCCGTTACGATCGTTTTCACCGCTTTCATGGTGCGGTGGCAGGCGCCTGATGATGCAGAATCTGCACCACGTCATGGCCGATATGCTCAGCGGCAAACACCCCGCGCATTCTCGCCCAGACGTTAGCATCGACCGCCGCAATCTGATTTTTTTGCGCGGCTTTCATCATTTGCCAGAGCGGATCCTTCTGCCATGCACGCACAATACTTTCCTGACGGTAGTGCGCGACAATCAGCCAGTCCGGGTTGATCGCCAGCAACTGCTCGAAACTGATGTTGGCCAGCGCCTGCTGATTCACCGGTTCCGGCACAATCAGCCCGAGCGAGGTCAGCACGCTGCCGGTGTAGGAATCGCGCGTATGCAGGTTAAATTGCTGTTCGCGCGAGGTGCCGAACACCACCTGCGTGCCTTTCGGTAACTGACTGGAAAACGCCTGCATCCGCTGATGATGTTCCGCCAGACGCTGCTGCATCAGCGCGTCTTTCCCCAGCACTTTGCCGATGATCGCCGCCGATTCCAGGTTCTCATTGTAGGTTTCGTTGCGGGATTTCAGCATCAGCGTCGGCGCAATCCCTTTCAGCGCGGCGTAAATGCCGCCATGACGGCTGCTGTCGGCAATAATCAGATCCGGTTTCAGCGCGGCAATCGCCTCGAGGCTCGGCTGCGATCGCGTGCCGACGGATTTCCACGCGCTGATACGCTGGCGCACTTCCGGCAAAATACGTTCCGCGTCGTTATCATCGGCCACGCCCACCGGGCTGACATCCACCACGGCCAGCGCATCCACAAAAGACAGCTCCAGAACGACGACGCGTTCAGGCGCCGTATCGAGCGTAAAAGTGCCCTGCTGGTCAGTCACCGTCACGGCCTGCGCGGTGCCCAGCGAAAAACATAAACCGATAAAAAGCGCAAAGCGGGAGAAGAAAGACATAGGACCTCTGTGCGGGTGAAAAGGGAAAAACCGGGCGTCGTCACGCTAAGCCCGGCGTTTTAAACCATCAGAATTTCAGGGAACCCTGCATATACAACGTGCGTGGCTGTCCGGCATAAATCCCTTTGTTGTTATCGTCATACGCACGCGTGAAGTATTCGTGGTCGAAGATATTCTTCACGCCGAAGGCCAGATTCAGGTTCGCCATGTCCGGGCCAAACTGATAACCGGCGCGGGCGCCCCACAGCATGAAGCCGGGAATGCGACCGGTGCTGCCGTCGGCACTTTCTTCGACGGTGTTGGCGTTATCCGCAAACTGGCCGGACTGGTATTCGCTGTTGACGTTGAAGAACCAGTTGCCCGGTGTGTAATCCAGCCCCAGCGTGCCTTTGTTTTTCGGGGAAAACGGTACCTGGTTGCCCTGCGTATCGCCGGATTCACGAATGACGGCATTCACATACGCATAGCTGGCGTAAGCGGAGAAGTTTTCGAGTTTTGGCGACAAATCAGCGAGGTCGTAACGAATCTGGCTTTCCAGACCGGTATGACGGGTTTTTCCGCGCGCGGTGACGCTGTCCGTGGTCTGGTTGGAGTCGTACTGATTGTTGAAGTTGATCAGGAACAGCCCGACTTCCGCTTTCACAACGCTGTTATCAAAGCGCGTTCCCAGCTCCCAGGTGCGGGCTTTTTCCGGCTCGATACTGCCGCTGTCCACCGCTTTGCCAATCTGGCTGTACTGCACCGTGCCGAAAGAACCTTCGGTATTGGCATAAATATTCCACGCCTCGTTCATGTGATAAACGACGTTCAGTGCAGGCAGCGGCGCGTTGTAGCTGATTTCCTGCCTGGTGCCTTTGATGTAGTTGTTCTGATACGACTGAATGTGCTCGTAACGCATGCCCGGCGTGATGGTCCAGTCGCCGACGTCAATGCGGTCATCAACATAAAACGCATTTGCCTGCGTGCCGGATTGCGTATCGCGGTCATACGGGCTGTCGCCGGTCGGCAGAACGCCGGATTTGGCCGGGCTGTAATAGCGCAATTCGTGGGTGGATTCGCTGACATAACGGTAACCGACGCCCACTTCATGCGCGGTCTGGCCGAGGTTGAAGCTCTGGCTGTAGCGCGGTTCAACGCCGCGAACCCAATACTGGCGCGGGGAAAGCGTCAGGTTTTTACCCTGATCGAGATAACCGCTGCGCAGCGTGTAGGTGTAGAACGTTTGCACATTGAATTTATGCTGTTGGTCGGGCTGATACTGATAGCCAAAACTCGCCAGCTGGCGGCGGCCCCAGAATTCGTCATAAGGGCGCGTGGACTGAAAACGGTCGGCGTTATACGCGGCACGGGATAAACCGCCCGGCATTTCCGCGCGGCCTTCGTAATATTGCAGCAGGCTGTTGAACGTGTGGACGTCGTTCGGCGCGTAACGGGTTTTGAGCATCACATCGTCAATTTTGGTGGCGCTGTGTTCGCGCCAGTCGCTGCCGCGCGTCCCGGAGTAAAGCAGCGCGCCGCCGAGACCGTTATCCGCCGTGCCGCCTACCATCAGATTGCCGGTGCCTTTCGGGTCATTCTGGCTGGACGTCGGGCTGAGCAGCCCTTCCATGCCGGCTTCGATACCGAAATCTTTCGGGATGGCGCGGGTGACAAAGTTCACCACGCCGCCGACGCTTTGCGGTCCGTAACGCACCGCACCGCCGCCACGCACCACGTCCACCGCATCCATGTTGCCAAGTGAAACCGGCGCGAGGGAAAGTTGCGGCTGGCCGTAAGGCGCGAACGGCACCGGAATACCGTCCATCAGCACGGTTGAACGGCTGGCGAGACGTGGGTTCAGGCCACGGATGCCGAAGTTCATCGCCATGTCATGGCTGCCGGTACCGTTGTTTTCCGGCGCATTGACGCCCGGAATGCGGTTCATCACTTCACGAACGGTTGTCGCGCCGGTCTTCACAAAATCTTCACGGCGGATCACATCACGCGCCCCGCCGTGCTCAAAAACATCGTTTTCACGCGCGTCCGCCAGCCAGTCTCCGACCACCGTCAGGGATTCCGGTGCCTGCACCGGCGCAGGCATAACCGCCAGAGTGAACGCATTATTGCCCAGCGGTCTGGCTTCCAGCCCGCTGTTTGCCAGTAACGTCGTCAGACCATCAGTGACAGTGTAACTTCCCTGCAAGCCGCTGCTGTGTTTTCCACGCGTCAGCGAGGCATCCACAGAAAGCGTAATCCCGGCTTTGGCCGCGAACTGGTTCAGCGCGGTATCCAGATCCCCGGCCGCAATTTGATAAGACGCAGACTGCACCGCGGCGGCTACCGGCAGCGACGTCAGCAGTGCGGCAGGAAGAATGGCACAGTGAATGGCAATCGCCAGTGGTGTTGTTTTGCGAAAAGAACGAATAACGCGTGAGCGTGAAATGGACATACCGTCTCCGATTTTATGTTTTTTACTGTGTGATTTTTCAGGCAGTTTTTTAGGTGTTACTCAGGAGTCGGATGAGAATGGAAAAGGGACAACCGCGAATGCGATTATTTATCATTTTTATTTGCGGGAAGAATTTTACCGGGACATTACACAGGCACCACTTTCACCCAGTAACGCGTAGCCGTCTGAATTTTCACGGGAAGTGTTCGTGAAAGAATTTCCAGCACGCTGTCGGTATCCTTCAGCGGGAACGTGCCGCTGATGCGTAAATCAGCCACTGACGGGTCGCAGCTCAGATGACCGTGGCGGTAACGGGCCAGCTCGGCAATCACATCCGCCAGACGCCAGTCGCTGACGCTCAGCACGCCGTGGGTCCAGCTCCCTGCACCGCCGGTTACCGCGGTGACATCACCGAAAGCACTGCCGGTAAAGCGTACCGCGTGGCCTTCGCTGATTTGCAAACCGCCCGCAGGCCGGTCGCGCAACGTGATTTCCACGGCGTGTTTGAGCACCTTCAGCGTCGTGGCGCCATCCTGCTGGCGCACGATAAATTCCGTGCCCAGCGCGCGTAACATACCCTGTTGCGTTTCGACCAGAAATGGCCGCGGAACCGGCTGATTATCGCGCGCGGTGATAATGCTGATTTCGCCCTGATGCAGGCGGATAAGACGCAGTGTGTCGGTAAAACGGATATCGGCGGCGCTGGCAGTATTGAGCGAAAGCTGTGAGTTATCCGGCAGGCGCAGGGTTTTGATTTCGCCGGTAGACGTGCGCGCATCGGCCAGCAAACCCTGCCCGGCGGACGACTGCCAGGCTTCCCATGTACTCCCCAGACCGAGCAACACCACCAGGCTTTTCAGCACACGGCGGCGGGTGACATCCGACTGCTGGCGCGCATGGTTAAGCGTCTGATAACTGAATTTACCGGGCATATTGTGCAGTTGCCCCTGCAACGATTCCACGCGCTGCCACGCCCAGCGATGATCTTCATCCTGCGCCAGCCACTGCTGCCATTTCTGGTTTTGCTGCGGCGTGACCTCGCCCGAGCACAAGGTGGCGAACCACTGCGCGGCTATTTTCAGCGACAGGCGCTGGTTATCGGTCAGGGACGTATTCATCGGAATCAGCCGTGTTCTATGCTGAACAGCAGGCAGTGTTCGGTGGCTTTCGCCATGTATTTTTTGACCGAACTGACCGACACGTTCAGACGTTCGGCGATCACCGGATACGTCAGCCCTTCAAGCTGTGAGAGTAAAAATGCCTGACGCACTTTCTCGCCCAGCCCGTCGAGCATCGTATCGATTTGTTGCAGGGTTTCGAGCAGACATTGCCGCTGTTCGGGCGACGGCATCTGTTCTTCCGGCATCAGCGCCAGCATGTCGAGATACGCACGTTCCAGCGCGTTGCGGCGGAAAAAATCCACCATCACGCGGCGGGCAACGGTACATAAAAAGGATTTGGGTTCGCGAATTTCCTGTGCGGTATTGCCGGTGAGAACGCGCATAAAGGTGTCCTGCGCCAGATCGTCTGCGTCACTGGCGGACCCCAGTTTGAACTGGAGCCAGTTTTTCAGCCAGCGGTGATGCGAGCTGTAAAGTGCTTCAAAAGCACGAACCGGGGAAACGGCAACGTTTGCGGACATAGGAAGTTACATAACCAGACCAGAAATTCACAATTGGATGATAATTGATAATAGTTATCATTACAATCGAGAATCATTCGCTTTCCCATCTGCCATAAATGCTAAGCCAATTAAGTGCGTCGATCACAACTCTGCCAGGTGTTAGCCTGAATAAAAACCACAAGGAAAACATCATGAGTTCACTCCCTGTCGCCGTTGTTACCGGCGGAACCAGCGGTATCGGGCTGGCCATTGTTCATAATCTGGCACGCGATCATCAGGTTTATGCGCTCGGGCGTAATAAAGACAGCCTGATTGCGCTGCGGCTGGTCGAAAACGTGGAGGCGGTTGAAATCGATCTGCTGGATTTCAGTGCCGTTGAGCAGTTTGTTCGTGAGTTACCGGTGATTGATGTGCTGGTACATTCGGCGGCGATTTCCAAACCACTGCGCCTTGAACAGGCGACGCCGGAGGAGTGGCAAAAGCAGTTTTCTATCAACGTTTTCGCACCAGCGGAGTTCACCCGTCTGGCATTACCGGCGCTGAGAAAACAGGAAGGTCAGGTGGTATTTATCGGTTCGGGATCGGGGACAAAAGCAGATGGCGGGAATACGGTCTATTGTGCCTCTAAGTTCGCACTGAGCGCCCTAGCCCATGCGTTGCGTCAGGAAGAAACGGAGCACGGCTTGCGCGTTTCCACCGTTGCGCCGGGGCCAACGGATACGCCGATGAACCGCAAAACCCGCGAAAGTCAGGGCAATTTTGACGCCATTGATCCGCGCGAATACAGCACGCCGGAATCGGTCGCGGCGGCGGTGCGTCTGGTGGTCAGCGCCAGCGACGATACGCAGATTACGGATATCGCAGTGAGGCCGCGCCGGGATAAAGCGAAGCGGTAGACCCGTAAAAAAATGCCCCGGAATGCGCAAAAACTCCGGGGCAAAAAGGCTTTTTATTATCGGGTTTGGTTACCCGTTCTGTGATTGATTTTAATTCACCGGTGTTGACGCAAATAACATTCAGTCAGAAATTAGTAATTCGCCGGGAGACGGTTTATCTGTATTAACTTCCCCTTGTCCATCTCGATATAATTACCCTTGCGTAATTCACAGAGTATTTCTGCAATCACGGTGCGCGATATTTTGGAGCGCTGCTGGATAAACTCCAGAACGCCTAATTTTTGGCGAACCTCAGGCCTGATCCTTTGCATACGGATTAACATCGCGCGGACAATACAATAGTTGTTTGAGCCTAACAGATCACATTCACGGTGTTTCAGGTAGAAGGCCAGATAGCTCAGCCAGATGCTCAGTTCGTACCAGAGATTGCTCTGATTGAGCAGCGCTTTTGCCCGGCTGGCGGTCAGCCAGAACCCCTGGCAGACGTTAACAGCAACGGCACAGGAACCTTCGTATTCTTTGAAAACGATGCCCGATGCGCCCAGTAACATAGCGGAATCGACGACATCCAGAAGCCATTCTTTCTCTTCATTATAAATAAACACACAGCCCGACTCGAGGAAATAGACAATATTTTCCTTTTCTTCCTGCTCAATTTGAATCTTTTCTCCTTTATTAAAAGTAAAAGAGACACCTTCTGCCATTAAACAGTCATGAAGTTGCTGAAGTATTTCCAGTGGTTTTTCTGACATAGTATAAAACCGACAAGATTGAGTAAGGTTATTGGCGAACAGGCATACTCACAGCCTTGTGAAGTATGCCCGGAGTCGTATTTCAGGCAATCAGGTTAAACGTTTCTGACGTTTACCCGATATTACCAGCGGTATTTCACACCGACGTTTGCAGACCAGTCCTGGTCAACATCCCCGCCTTTCAGCAGAGCAGTATCGGCATAGGTTGCGAAGTTTTTGCTGAAGTTGAACTGACCGCCCACCCCTGCGCGAACCGCAGAACCGTTCATGCTGTTGTCGATACGGTCACCGTTTATACGTGCATCGTTATCGCCCGCGTCATCGTAGACATATGCCAGTTTCACGAACGGCGTCAGGGACTGTTCGCTGCCGTAATTGAAGGTGTAACCCGCATCAACACCGGCTTCGTAGCGCAGGCTGTTGTAAGACTGGCTACCCACGTTCATCCCGTTACTCACTTTATAGCTGTCGTTGTTCTGGAACAGACCGCTGATGGCGGCATACGGCGTGACATAACCACTTTCGTTGAACGCCCAGTCGTAGCCCAGTTTCAGACCAAAGCCCCAGCCGTCGGTAGCGTTGTCAGCCGTAACATGCTGCCCGTCGCTCATACCGCTGGTCAGGTCGTTGCTAAAGCGGCTGTAGCTCAGTGAGCTGTCTAAGAAGACATGGTTGTCGAATTGGGCAGAAGCGTACACACGTGCAGATTGAGTATCCTGATCCAGGCTGCCGCTCTTATGAGAAACATCACCCTTCGCGAAGCCTGCGGCCATACCCAGCATCCACTTAGCATCGCCCTCAATCATTTTATCGACACCGATCATGATGCCGTTGACGTCCTGATCGTAGGAAACCGTGCTGCCATCGGCATTGAAATTACCGCCTGTGTAGCTCGCCCACACGCCGCCTGCATCACCGGAATGACGGCCAGCGCTCAGGCGGTTTGCCAGCATATCCTGCTCAAGATTCCAGATGTTGGTGTTCGCGGACGGAATGCTCAGGGCGATATTGGCGGCATCGGTCAGGCCACGTTGTTTGAGAACAACGGTGTCGCCAGCCTGTTTCGCTTCATAACGGTAGGCACCCAGATCGGCCTTATTGTTGGCGGTGAACGTTGCCGCAGTGGCCGTGTTGTTGTCATACACACGAATCACTTCTTTGTTTTTATAATCAGCAACGCTGCCTTTGCCGGTGGCGTCGTTGATATTGACGCGGAAGTTACCGTTCACATCGCCATTCACTGACAGATGACCATCAGAATTCAGGGCAACGATACCCTGCTCCTGACGAACCTGGCTTGCGGTCGAATTCAGATCAGAATTCAGGATGTAAGCACGGCTTCCCACGTTGAATGTGCCGCCGTTAGCCAGCGTCATATTGCGGCTTTCCACCTGACCCAGACCTAAATTCAGCTGAGACTGACGGTCAACGGTGATCTGGTTTGCGTAAAGTTCTGCGCCTTCATTTAACAGCGAAACCTGGCTCTGGTTGTCGAGGGACAGCGTATCGGTCGCCACGAAACCGTCATTGGCGATGTTCAGCCCGGACAGATTGTTGAGCGAAACAGAATCCGCCAGCAAGGAAGACGCGTTGGTAATATTCACCAGCGAACCGTTATTCACGGTCAGCGTGTCGATATTGGAATTACCGCGCGTATCCCACCGGGAACCGGTATCGAGTGCGACATTAAACAGGCCGCTCTGGAAAACCTGATTGCCGGCCACGTGGCCGCTGGTGTCGTAAACAGATTCAGGAAGAATACTGTTCGGTGCCACATCATATAAAGTGGCCGTCGATTCAACCGAAGACATGGCCGCGCCGACCCATTTGCTGCCGTTTTGCAGCGTCAGGTTTAATTCATCCTGATTCAGGGAATCCTGCGCGTAGCCGCCATTGGTATCCAGCGTGCCATCCGCATTTGAGTCATGCCCTGCCGGATAGAAATTCGCATTGAAGGTACTGGCAAATGCGACATCGCCGGTCAGCGTGGAATGGTCTAATACCACGTTGGTTTTCATCGAATGAACGGCATCAGCAGAATCGCTGACATCCAGCGCTACATCATCCCAACCCGCTGAACCATTATGGTAATCAGAAGGTTTGCCGGACTGACCGTAGAAACCTGAGTTATCCAGCTCAGACCAGGCACCTGACGTCAGCGCGGAATCACTGATTGTCACGTTATTATTAAACGAAGTGCCGTTATTTGCTGAATCTGCTGCCCAGTCATAACCCTGCGTTAATGTAATACCCGCCACACGGGAGTTATTACGCAAAACGATATTACTTTGCTGGTCCAGCGTAATGGCAGTGCCCAGATTGTAAGTATCAATGCTGCCCGCCACGTTGGCATTGTTGACATAATTGTAATGCTCGTAGGTGTCATCAATCGTCGAATTATCAACGGTTAATGACAGTACGCCCGCGTTTGTCAGGGTATCTGCGGCGCAGTTTGTGGTCATGCACTGAGAAGTGATCATGCCGCGGACGGTGCTGTTGGTGATGTTCAGTGCGTTTTCGCTGGCATTGGCGTTCAGATAATAGGTCGAGATCACACCACGAACGACAGCATTGTTAATCCCCGGCGAGATATTGCCCTGCGTCGTGAGGTCTTGCCCGTTATTGAACCCAACGTAGCCCTGATAATACGGCGTGTTATCGGTCGTATTAAAATAGAATGTTTCATAGCTTGTGTTAGAAATATCCGAAGCGGATGCCTGAGCCATTAATGCCAATGAGCATGCGGCGGCTAACTTTGAAACAGACAAACCCTTTTTATGATGATTCATTTGTAATCCTTTAATTTGAATAATTGAGTAGAAACCATAGCAACATGAAAAACGCGCTAACGGTTTATTCCCCACCACGACTTCAAAATCAATTATTCACAATAAGATACAAAGGTTCAATCTTGATTGGCAAAGTATACGGATACGGACTTTATTTATTTTAAATTAAAAAAC